>NZ_JBHXML010000032.1:0-93337 GCF_042720345.1 Kitasatospora sp. NPDC058478
GCGCGCGCCGCGTCGGGTTCCCCGCGGGGCGGGGGGGGGGGGGCGGCCGGTCTGGTGGGGGCCCCCCCCCCCCCCACGCCTGTCAGCACGTCGGCTCGGCCCGGCGTTCGGCCTCGGTGGCCTGGAAACGGTAGGGACCGTGAAGACGGTCAGCAGCCCCAAGAGCGCTGTCGGGTTCGTCATCCTGCCCAGTCGCTGGGTCGTGGAGCGAGTGGATCATGCACGCCCGCCGCCACGCCAGGGACCACGAAAGGCTGATCCAGCACGTTGAATCCTTGATCACATCGGCGGCGATCACGCGGATGACCCGGTGCCTTACCCGCAAGCAGCCCAGCCGGACGACCCGCCTGACGCCGACCCGGGCGAAGGAAGCGGCGTGATCACTCCAGCCCGGTGGCCACCGGGCTGATCATGACCGCGCACGGCAGTGGCTCCAGGGTCGTCAATCCGCCCGCTTGTGGACCGGCGGCCCTCCCCGGCAACTGGGGAGGCGCACGTCGTGACGGGCATCCAGGGGGCGGCCCGGCGTCGTGGAGCCGCGCGGATCGGACACCGTTTGCGGGCGCGACTGCGGCGGTTAGTGCGTATGCGCGGCATCAGTAGCGGCACGAACGAGCCTGTTGAACGCTGAGGCGGGGCTGATTCGTGCCGGCTGGCGCGGGTTCTCCCCGGCATCTTCTCCCCTTCATGAAAGGACGTTGACGTGACTGAACGAGGTACAGGACCGGCGCGGTTGCGGCGGGCGGCGGTGGGCACCCCGATGGTGCTGGGTGCACTGGTGATGCTGGCGGGTGCCTTCCCGGCCCCGGCCGCCGCCTCTGAGGAGCCGGCGCGGGCGGTGAAGGTCTCCGGGCAGAAGGAGTTCACCACGCCGGGCAACACCGGTTTCTACGTCCCGGCAGGGGTGACGTCGCTGACGGTCTACGTGCTGGCGGGTGGTGGCCCGGGGGGTGTCGCCGCCGGTGGTGGGGGCGGTGGCGGCGGCGGCGGTGGCGGGAGCTTCACGCTGGGGCCCGCCGGTGGTGGCGGTGGTGGAGGCGGAGCCGGTGGCGCGGGTGGTGGCGCGGGTGGTGGCGGCGGCAGTGGCTCATTCGTGTCCTGCACGCTCACCGTGAAGCCGGGAGAACCGGTCTACGTCACCGTCGGCAGGCCGGGAAGCATCCTCAGCGGGGGAACCGGCGGCGGTGCGGGGTCCGGTGGCAGGGCGGACAGCCTGTTCGAGCCCGGCCGCGACGGTTCTCCGGGCGGGGCGGGAACCAGAGACTTCACCAACAACAACAACGGCGGGCAGTCGGTGGTCTACGCCGCGACGAGCAAGGGGAGGGCGCAGGCCTTCGGCGGTGCTGTGGGCGGCTCCGGTGGTGGAGGTGCGGGCGGCGGCGAGGGCCTGCGCGGTGAGCGGGCCGAACTCAGCACCGGCGGCGTCGGCGGGGCCGGCGGCACGCCGGCAGCGGGAGGCAGCGGCGGCGGCGGAGCAGCCGGCGGCCTCGCCTCAGCCTGCACGGGGGCCGATCCCGTCCTGCTCTCGGGGAACACGGGAAACCAGGGCGGCGCCGGGGCCTCCAGCATTTCGGCCAGAGCGGGCGGCACCGGCAGCGGCGGCAGGGTGGGCGACGGCGGCCAGCCGACCACCGGTGGAACCGGTGGCACGGGCGGGTCGGGCGGCGCGGCCCCCACGCCCCCGGCCTCCCTGCCGGTCACCCTGCCCCCGGGCGCCGGACAGGGCGGAACCGGAGCAACCGGCGGCGCGGGAGGCGCCGGGGGTGCGGGAGGCCACGGTGGTGCTCCCGACCCCAGCCCCGGCAGCCAGGCCGGCACCGCGGGCACCGCCGGCACCGCTCCCGCAGCCAGTGGCAACGGCGGCCCCGGCTACATCCTGGTCACCTGGTGACAGGCCACACGACCGTGTAGGTGTTGGTGCGGCCGCCGGCCGCACCAACACCGTCTCCAGCTGCCGTCCGGTCCGCTCTCCGGGATCGGGCTGACAGGCAGCCGCGAGAGGAGTGCAGATGGCGAGAGCCGGCCCGACGGTGGCAGGAACACCATCACGGGGTATTGCCTGTGCCCGCCCCGGCCACCGGACCAGAGCCTCGTCGCAGAGGCCGGGGAGAGCCCGCGCGCCGGGGTCAGAAGTGGGTGGCGATGAAGGTGACGCCGCCGGTGGTGCTGGTGACGCCCTGCCCGTCCACGCAGCCCAGGGGGTTGTCGGGGATCAGTTCCAGGGTGACCTCGATGCTGTCGCCGGCGAACTTGCCGGAGGTGAAGGTACCGGTGGCCACCGCGACCGGGGCGGCCAGGCCCCCGCCGACGTCGATGGTGGAGGAGACGGTGAAGGTGCTGGTGTCCTTGCCGTCCCAGAGCGCGTTGCCGGAGGCGGTGAACGATCCGACCAGGCAGCTGAGGCTGCCCGCCCCGGTACCGCTGAAGCTGACGGTGTGAACGGAGAGGTCGCTGAAGACACAGGAGGTGGAGCTACCGGTGAAGGAGAGGCCGATCTGCTGGGTCTGATCGGTGATCCCCGGGGTGTAGGAGACGGCGTTCGTGCCTGTCAGGCAGCTCGCGTCCAGCACGGCGGCGGAAGCCTGCGGAGCGGCCGGAAGCCACACACCGGCGGTGATCACCGTGACGGCCAGGGCACGGACGGCCAGGCGGCGCAGAAACGGGATACGTGACATGCGGAGGATCCTTGTCTGTGATGGGGGCGGGCTCTTGGCCCGTTGGGTAGGACGGGCCCAGGGCCCGTCCCGGAACTGTTCGACTGGCTGTGTCGCTCGCTCCGTGAGCCGGAGCAGGTGCCGTGGGCCCGTCAGGTGGCCCTTGGCGGGCGCCCGTGCGTACCCGACGAAGCTGCCGTCGGGTACGGGGCGTGCGGGGGTCGCCGGCGTCGTTCGGTGGTCGACCTCTGGGGGCGTACAGGAATGTAGCTGGTCGGAGTCGGGGCATCCGCGGAGCTCTGACACTGCTTCTCACGTACGGTCCGGGGCCGGTGCGGCCGCGCGAGCCGTGCGCATCGCTGTTGCGCGTCAACGGGTCGACCACCCGGCACCGGGCGGTGACCGTCCGGCATCCGGCTGCCGGGACGGCGTCGAGCACCGTCCCGGCTCATCCTGTGCGGCCGAACGGCTAGAACGACCAGTGGACGATCGCGTACCCCGGGCTTCCCCCCTCGCCTGGGGCATTGCCGTTGTAGGAGCTGGAAGTGCCGCCCGCTCCACCGGTCGCCGCGTCGCCCGGGTTGGAACTTCCGATGTTCGCGGGCAGACCGCCCGTGCCGCCCGGTGATTCGACGTCGGGGAAGCTCACTGGGGCCGTGCTGCTGCCTCCGCCACCACCGGGGCGTACGAAGCCGCCCCCGCCCAGAGCCGTCTCGGCGGGCGCGGTACCGCCGCCCCCTGCGCCACCGCCGGCGTAACCGGGGTTCGGGTTTGGCGCGCCGCCCGCACCGCCGCCCGCGGCGGTCGCCAGCACCGTCGATCCGATCGCGACGGCGCTATTGGTGCCGGCCGTGCCCGCGGTACCGAGCGCGCCGACCGCACCACCAGCACCGCCCGCACCGCCGCCACCGATAGTGATGGTGACCTCCTGCAAGGGGAGCACGTCGATCGCGCCATGGACGTATCCACCGGCTCCACCGCCGCCACCCCCGATCCTGTAGGTGGCAGACGAGGCGCCCGCACCGCCGCCTCCTCCTCCCCAGATGTCGATCGTCAGACCGGTCACACCGACAGGGACGGTAAGGGTGGCGCTCTGGGTGAACTCGCGCACACCGGTAGTGGCGTGGGCGGGGGCGGTGCCGGTGGCGACGGTGGTGGCGCAGACGGCCAGCACGGTGGCACAGGCGGCCATCGGGGCTCTGCTCCACCGGCGTCGTGCCGGGGCCGGGACGGATATCATCGAGGTGTTCCTCCGTATCGCTTCGCGGCCGCACACCACCGGGCTACCGGGCCGGGGCAGGTGGCGCCCAGCCGGCCGGGGCGATGGCGGACTGTCAGACCTCTGTGGGAAGTGCACGCACCATCTTTCGCGTGCCCGAGGAAACGCGCAGTCGGTGCTACGCCGAACGGCCCGGCCCGCGACACCGGCCCGCCCCTCCCGGCAGACAGCCGGACGCGTACTTCCACAGGGCAGGTCTCTTCAGCCCCGTTCCCGACGGACTGGCCCGGCACCGCGGCCGCTCCGGGTTCCCGCCGGTTCCCAGGAGGCTGTGCTGCGTGGTGCGCCAGGGGTGATCCACCGGGGTCGTCCAAGTCCGGTCGCACCAAAGGCCGGTTCCCGGCCGGCCGGGCGCGGCGTCCGGACCGCCGGCGCCGTCCCGGAGGTCGCGGGTATCCCCGCCCGGCTGCTCGGCTATCGTCCCGTCCGCCTCCACTCCGAACACGTCGAAACGGTCCGCCGGTTGAACGGGCGGACCGTCACGAAAGATCGGGCCTACGTCATCACGGAACAGTCACTCCGAGAAGTTCAAGGAAATTAGCGGCAGAGGACGACGGTTCCAGGTCAGCGCTTTCACCGGGCCGGAGGGTGGCCTGCGTGGTTCGGACGGAGCGGGCTCCACCGGTATTCCGGGAGGACAGGGACAGCGTCACCGGCTCTGTGCTGAGCGCGCTGTTCGTGCAGTGCAGCAAGGTCGTCCCGTCGGGGATCGCTTCCGTCTCCTCTTCGTCCAGGGGGGTGAGGACGGCCAGGTTGTCGCCGGTCATCCGACCGCCGGCGCCGCGGTCGACACAACTGACCACGGCTTCTCCCGGCGCCAGCGAGCGGGGGGCGGCACCGGCAGCAGGAGCGAGCAGGACGATGGAACCGGCGGCTGCCACACCGACCACGGTGAGCTTCACATTCACACGCATGCAGAAAGTCCTTCGATCGCAACGACAGGCCACGACTTGCAGCGCACACCGCGGCCGGGCCCGCTGCACCACCCATCGCACACCGCCCCAGGGCACCGCGCGCCCCATGCTGCTCCATCCGGTTCGCACGGTCGCCGGTGGCGTGCCGGAAGCGGGGGAGCCGGTGGCCGGAAGGAACCCGAGGCGACCTCTCGCCATCCGCGACGAGCCCAGTGCGCGGGGCGTGCGGCGTCTTCCTCCGGATCCCGGTGGCTTCGCGACGGCCCGCCGGATTCCCTCGCACTCCAGCGCATGGGCCGGATCCGCGGCCTCCACGGAGGCGCCACCGCCGAGAGCGTCTCGGACACCGGCGGCCTCACCGGGACCGGCCCGGAGCTGTGCCCGATCGGGGACGGCACCGTCTCAGGAGCCGGCGGCCCGTCACTCTCACCCCGACCTCACGGTGACCGGACGCCCGACGCGGCCGGCCGCCGCCCGGTGCCGGCGGCCGTCCGCCAGCTCACCTGCGAGTACCGGGTGCCGCTTGGCCGCATCGTCACGGACCGTGAAGCATCAGGTGCACAAGTCGCGCCGCTCTGTAGCGGGGCCAATACGATGCGTGCAGGAGGTGGTGATTGTGAACAGGGCAACGACGAGGTCGCGGCCGGCTGTCAAGGCGTTCGTGCTCGCTGCGGCGAGTGCGCTCGTCTGCTCCATGGTCACGGGAGCCGCCGCGCGGCCGGCCGGTGCCGTTGCCGCGACCGGGGTCCGGGCGCCCGGCGCGCAGGTGGCATTCTGGGCGGGCCAGGACGTGCAGCCCTGTGTGGCGGCGGATCCGCTGACCTGTCCACGGGACCTCAGCGCGTTCACCGACACGGTGTGGAACACGCTGGCGACCGGCAACAGCCCGCTCTACCTCGACCTGATCTACGGCTCGGACTTCGGCCCCGCGCTGCCGGGGGAGAACCAGCGCACCGACGGACTCGCCCTCGTCCGGCAGGCCAACGCCCGGGGTGTCCCGGTCAGTGCCTGGATCACCATGCCGTTGTCGGAGGGCACCTTCGACACCTCGCAGAACGCCGCCCTCGTCCGGGACGCCGTCGAGGCCTTCCACAACTGGTCGACGGCGAACAGCCTGCAGTTCACCCAGGCCGTGCTGGACCTGGAGTCCCCGATCGGCGACCAGGCGGTGGCCCAGGCGCTGACCGGTGGCGACCTGACCGGCTTCGACGCCCTGCTGACCGCCGACAGCCTCAACCCCGCCACACAGTGCGCCGCGATCCGCACCTATGCCACCACCATCGCCTGGGCGCACCAGAACGGCATGCGGATCGCGGGCTCGCCGGTGCCCTACGCGCTGGACGACCTCGAGAACGCCAGCATCGCGCTGCAGGCCGCGCTCAACATCACGGCGTTCCCGCCCCCGGGATACGACCAGTACTTCGTGCAGGCCTACCGCGCCTTCGGCATCGACCTGGGATCGGGCTACGTGGCGTCCTACTTCACCGACATGCAGAACCGCTTCGGCGCCGCAGGACAGGTCTCCATCGGCAACACCGGGGTCCCGCCGTACAACAACCTGAACACCGTGGTCGACGACGTCAGGATGCTCGCCGGGCTCGGCGCCTCCACGATCCCGGTCTTCGACCTGGAAAGCACCGTGCAGGCCTTCGGCGCCGACGGCGTGCAGTCCGTCATCCAAGCGGGACACGACCCGATGACCGGCAGCCAACTCACCGCGGCCACCAAGATGACCACAACCGGCACCGCGGCACGCGCTCTCTACCGCACCCTCGACGCGGCCGCCACCACCGCAACCCCCCTCCTCACCGGGCAACAGCCCAACCCCTACCCGGGGGCCTGCACGTAGACCGGCACCGCCACCGTCGGAGGCAGTCGAGACGGGGCACCGCCGTCACGAGGGCCAGGACGGCCGGGCCGTGCGGCGCCCCGGACAGGTGGTCAGCTGTGGTCGTCTGCCTGGCGGTGCGGTGAGTGCCTGACGCTGTCGGGGATTCCCCGACAGCGTCAGGCACTCACACTCACGGCACATCGCCCGGCGCGTCCCGCTTGCCCGCCCTTGGGTGCCGGGACGGCTTTGAGCACCGCGCCGGCTCGGCCTGGTCGGGCGGCTAGAACGACCAGTGGATGAGCGCGTATCCCGAGGCTCCCTCCTCGCCGGGCGAGTTGCCACCAAAACTGGAGTTGCCGCCCTGCCCACCGGTCGCCGCGTCGCCCGGGTTGGAGCTGCCGGTGTTCG
Source organism: Kitasatospora sp. NPDC058478 (assembly GCF_042720345.1). Classification (NCBI taxonomy): domain Bacteria; kingdom Bacillati; phylum Actinomycetota; class Actinomycetes; order Kitasatosporales; family Streptomycetaceae; genus Kitasatospora; species Kitasatospora sp. NPDC058478. Next base: position 7,087 of record NZ_JBHXML010000032.1, read on the forward strand.
CGGGCTGGCCGCCCCCGCCCCCCGGAGAGTTGTTGCTGGGGTAGCTGGCAGTGACCGCGTTGCCTCCACCACCACCGGGACGCACGAAGCCACCGCCGCCCAGGGCCGTCTCGGCGGGTGCGGCGCCGCTTCCCCCCGCGCCGCCGAAGGCGATCGCGCCGCCGACGTTTCCGTTCGACGGGCTGCCACCGCCGCCGCCTCGGGCGGTGGCCAGTACTGTCGTTCCGATCGCGATGGTGGTGCTGGTGCCGCTGGAGCCCGCGGTGTTGGCCGCGCCGCCCGCACCGCCGGCGCCGATGGTGATGGTGACCTGTTCCAGGGGGAGCACGTCGATCGCGCCGTGGACGTATCCGCCGGCTCCCCCGCCCCCACCACCGGTCACGGGCGCGGCGCCGCCGGCGCCGCCGCCACCACCACCCCAGGCGTCGATCAGCAGGCCGGTGGCACCGGCGGGGACGGTGAAGGTGGCGCTCTGGGTGAACTCGCGCACACCGGTGGTGGCGTGGGCGGGGGCGGTTCCGGTGGCGACGGTGGTGGCACAGACGGCCAGCACGGTGGCACAGGCGGCCATCGAGGCTCTGCTCCACCGGCGGAGTGCCGGGGCCGGGACGGATGTCATCGAGGTGTTCCTCCGTATCGCTTCGTGTCCGGGCGCCACCGGATCGCCAGCACACGGACAGGTCGCTCCCGTCGCGGCCGGATGATTCGGCGGCGCACCCTCAGACTTCGTGGGGATAGTGCACGCACCATTCCTCGCTCTCGAAGGGACCCACGCCGAGTACTACACCGGACGGGCCAACTACCTGTTCCGGTAGCGGGCGGAGCGCTTGCCAACGCCGCCGTCGCCAGTGCACTGGACCAGTGCGGTCGAGCCGACATGCCCGCCCGGAACGTGCTCCCGCTGATCGGGGGCCCTGCGGAGCCCGCCATCGTGGCCGGTGGCCAGGCTGCCACCCCCCTCATCAGGCATGACGAGCCCGGACGCACGTCACACGATCGTCGTAGCCGGCGTCTGCGAACTTCCGATCCGCGCGCCCTCCGCCGGTGGCACGTCCGTTCGGGTGGAAAGCGGAACGCCCCCGGCGGCCGACTGCCAGCCTCCGCCCGTCTCTGTGCGAGCCTCAGCCTCAGTGGCACGGCGGATGGTGACGAACCATGCATCGCGCGTCCCGCCGCCCTCTTCACGAGGTTCCAGGCGAGGCCGTCCGAAGACGCCGAAGGCCGGTGGCCAGACCACGGCGGACCTCAGCCCCGCATGTGCATCCCGATCATCCCCGGACCAGAAAGGCCGAGCCATGATGCCCGCCTCCCGATCAGCTCTGTCCGTGGCCGCCGCTCTCACGGTGTTGTGCACCGCTGCGGCGCCGGCCGCCGATGCCGCACCCGCGGCGGCCACGGAGACCCTCACGTGCACGGTGAACGCCGCCGTCGCCTTCAGCCCGCCGCTGTCGGCCCAGGCCCCGCCGACCACCGTGACCATCGGGGGAACCGCGGGCACCTGCCTGGACTCGCAGACCGGCGACAGCACCATCGTCAGTGGAACCGTCAGCGCCACCCTCAAGTTCACCGCGCTCAGCTGCAACCCCGCGACACCCGCCGTACTCGCCCAGGGCTCCACGGCCGCCTTCACCTGGAACCTGAAAGACGGCGGCCAGGCCACCAGCACGCTCACCGGCATCGCCATCACCCAGGTCGACGGAGCCGGCACCCTCACTGCCACCGTCACCGACGGCTCGACACGCCTGGCCGGCGAGAAACTGACCGCCTTGCTGAACATCGACAGCGACCAGCCCATCCTGGACAACTGCATCGACGTCCTCCTCGGAACCGGCACGCCCATCACCAACTCCACCCTCACCGCCGAGACCGCCTTCGCCTGACAATGAGGATTGACCATGGCATCGCCCGGAGGTCTGACCCTTCGCCTGACTGACCCTTCGGTTGTCCTTGTGGGGAATCGTCGGCCGACCGGGCGACCGTCCGGCGCGTGGCCGGTCGGGCTTGCGTGACTTCGTAGTCAGCCGTTCACCTGCGGATGACGCCTCGCGGGCGTGAAAATCGGTCCGGGGCCTGTCCGCCGACACCGCACGATCTTTGGGCTGTTGAGCCCGCATAGGAGTCTGGTGAGGGGGCCGCCCGAGGGACCACGCACTGTCGTCTCGAGCACGCCGTTCAGCTTCTCCGCCTCCCTCTGGCCTACCGGACAGCCCCGTCCCAGAACTGCGTACGAGGGGAGGATGACCGTGGAGGAGACGAGGGAGGACCTGGCCGACGGGGCGGTGGCCCGGGTCGCGGCGATCGACATCGCCAAGGCGTCCGGGGTGGTGTGCATGCGGCTGCCGCACGAGGAGCGCGAAGGTCGGCGGGTCCAGGAGGTCTGGACGGTGGCGTCGACGACCAACGCGGTCCTGGAGCTCGGCGACCGGCTGCGGATCCACGGCGTTCAGCGGGTGGTGACGGAGGCGACCGACAGCTACTGGAAGACCTTCTTCTACCTGCTGGAGGCCCGGGGCTTGAAGTACTGGCTGGTCAACGCCCGCGAGGTGAAGAACGTCCCAGGGCGCCCGAAGACCGACCGGTTGGACGCCGTGTGGCTGGCCAAGCTCGCCGAGCGCGGCATGGTCCGCGCCTCGAACGACGAGGCCACGCCAAGGCGCTGGTCGCCGTCGCCCGCTCGATCCTCGTCATAGCCTGGCACCTCATCAACGACCCCGACGCCCGCTACCAGGACCACGGCGCGGACTGGCACCAACGCCACCTGAACACCGCCCGCAAGACCCGAGACCTCGTCCCGCCAGCTCCAAGCCCTCGGCCACCAGGTCACCCTCGCACCCACAGCCTGACCGACCTGCTCACGCGCTCGTCCGTTCCGCTCACGCGCAACGGACGCTGCCGCCTGCCCGGCTGAGGCTCGATTTTCCGTTCAGCATCCCCGCCTGGCAGAGCGACGGGCTCCCGGCTTCCCGAGGCACGAGTAGCTCTCGCTGCTGACCTACCGTCTTTGACAGGCAGGTCAGATTCCCTCCAAGAGCGGGGGTTCCGGAGGCCTGGGCCAGGCGGGGCTTCCCGTCCCGGCGGCGCGGGCAACTGCCCGGCGAGACGACCTGCATCACGTTCTGCTCGGGAGGCGGTACGGTGCGGGAAGCCGACGGTCTCGTCGGCGCGCCCGGCCAGGTCGGCGGTATGCCGACCGCCGCCGACGAAGGCGGCAACGGCAACACGGGCTGCGGAGGGGCCGGCAGATACGGCGGCAACGGCACCATGAGCAGCCAGGCCTCCGGGCAACCCGGCACCACCGGTACGGCAGGTAACCCCGGAGCCCAAGGCGGCCCCGGCTACGTCCTGCTCACCTGGTGACAACACCAAGGCCAGCCATGCCCTCGGCCGTCTCCCGGTCCCGCCCGCCCAACCCCGCGGACGGGACCACAGCTGGAACAGCAGGTACCGCAACGCGTCCTTGAGTATCAGTCTCCGCCAGGTTGTCAGGCAAGGATCCGGCGGACCCCTTTCCCGGCCGGGACCTGCCCCACTGCGCACGCCCAGCAGCGAAAGACGGTGCGTGCCCACGGGCTGTCGATCGGACAACCAGGGCCGTACAGCGGGGAGGACTTCCACTCGGCGGCGGAGCCAGGGGGCAGGAAGCGCGCATCCCTGCGGCTACCCGACCCGGTGGACCTTCGCGGTCGCAGCCTTCCTGGTCGGAGCACCAGAGACGGGTAGCGGTGAAGGTGACGCCGCCGGTGGCGCTGGTGACGCCTTGTCCGTTGACACAGCCCACAGGGCTGTCGGGGATGAGTTCCAGGGTGACGGCGATGCTGTCGCCGGCGAGCTTGCCGGAGGTGAAAGTACCGGTGGCCACCGCGACCGGGGCGACCGGGCCCCGCCGACGTCGATGGTGGAGGAGACGGTGAAGGTGCTGGTGTCCTTGCCGTCCCAGAGCGCGTTGCCGGAGGCGGTGAACGATCCGACCAGGCAGCTGAGGCTGCCCGCCCCGGTACCGCTGAAGCTGACGGTGTGAACGGAGAGGCCGTTGAAGAGGCAGGTGGTGGAGTTGCCGGTGAAGGAGAGGTCGATCTGTTGGGCCTGATCGGTGACCCCGGGTGTAGGCGACGGTGTTCGCGCCGGTCGGGCAAAGGGCGCGCCCCTCAAGCCCCCAGGCCAACACCCAAGCCATAGCCTAGGGTGACAGTTAAGTGACGATATGTGCTGATCGTTTGGTCGGCATGCCGCCCTGTGCACGGTTCAAGAATGGAGACCGCCGATGTCCTACCCCCCGCTCCGATACGTAGCCGTGGCCGCAGTTCTCACCCTGGCGCCGCTCATGGGCGCCACCACCGCCCACGCCGCAGCCGTTCGCCTGACCGCCCCCGCCTGCCGGAGCGACATCGCCACCGCACAAGTCGATATCGCCGCCGCAGAAGCCGCCAACACCGCCGGCGACGCGGGCACCGCTCTCACCGACGACAACAAGGTCACGGCGGACCTCACCGCTGCGGCAGGGGACTGCGCGAACGAACCCTTCCCGGTCCCGCAGGAAATCGCCGTCGCCCAAACCCTGAACGCCACCGTCACAGCGTTGGACAGTGTCGGCAACACCCGCGCCGCCGGCAGATCCCTCGCGATCCTCAAGAGCTTCGTCAATGACATCTTCGAACGATGACGAAAAGACCCCAGACCGGCAGCGGACCCGCCGTTCCCTCTCGCCCAACGAGGCCATGGCCCCCGGAAGACGACGCACCGGCCCGATGAAGACCACAGCCCCACGCCATACCGGGCAACAGGCCATCCGGCAGCCACAGAGGAACGCCCCGGGTCGGGCGCCAGGACCACGACAGCACCGGACGGCTACTCACCAGCGGTACTACAGGTGCGGGGTGCCACTCTCGTGACAGCAGCCTCGGCTGCGCGCCCCCGCGCAAACCCCCGGCCCGGTCGAGAAAGCCGCCCAGCAGGCAGGTCGGCGGTGGTCTCGGCGACGGTCGAACGCGGGTTCTGGATCACTTTCCGTGCCAGAGCCACGGAGGGTCACCGGAGCCGCGATCATGAACTCGTCGATACCCAGGACGCGCGGCACCGCGCGCGCCGGATCCGGCAGGGCGCCTATCAGCCGCAGGAGCGTGGAACGGCTCACCGGGACCGCGAAGGTCTCGGCCAGACGGGAGCCGGCCTGGCCGGCCAGGGCCAGGGCGAGCTGCTGCAGCGCGGTCTGCAGACCCTGGCTCCGCCGCCCGTGACGGAAGGTCAGCCCCGCCGCCTGCTCGACGAACGTGGCCCGGGGCAAGCTCGTTCACGGCAGCGGAACCGGCGGACCCGTAACTCGACCACCACCCGACGCCCGCCCGCCGCACTGTCGTCCAACCGCCGCACGTAGCTGCTGTGCACCCGGGCGGGACGGTGGCGGCGCCCGGCCACGGGCGGGCGCCGCCGGCGACGGTTCGTGCCGTTCCTGTCGGCAGGGGATGCCGCGTACGAGGGGGGCGCCGTCCGCCCGTGTGATTGGCAGGCGTCGATCAAGCCCCGCTCCCGGTGGCGGCGCCCGACACGGGCGCACACGCCGAACCTCGATCGGCACCACGCGGTCAGGTGCCGATCGGATCCCCCACCGGCGGACCGTCAACGGAAAGTCGTCCACCCGTGGACGGCGACGCTGCCGCGCACCGCCGAGCTGCAGGGCCACGCCCCCAGCGGGCCCACGCAGGTTCGGGCCGAGGGGCCGGGCGGCTGCCGGCGGCGCGGCGGCCTGCGACGACCCGGCCCGGCCCTGCCCTGCCCGAACTCCCCGCCCGCTCTGCGACGAACTGCCGATCCGCCCGCCGGCGGGCGCTGGGCCCGCACGCCTCAGGATGCAGGACCGGCCGCCTGCTGGTGGGCCGTGCACGAGTTGTCGGTGATGTGCTTGTGGCCGTTCCCGTTGGACGGGAGGTCGAGGTCCAGCCCGTCGGCGAGCAGTTCGGGCGCGGTGACGCCCACCGGGACGAGGCCGATCAACGACTGCGCGGTGAGGTTCTTGCCGAGATTCTGGCCGAGGCACCCGAGGTTCGGACTCACGTTCACATCGTTGAGGGCGTTGACCGGGATCAGCCCGAACGGGCCGACCTCGCCGGCGCGGCTGCCGGAGTGCCGGGACTGCCCTTCGTCGGCCGGCAGGGCAGAGGCGGCGGCAGTGGTGCCGATCTGCGCGGTGAGCGCGAAGCCGAAAGCGGCGAGTGCGGCAATGGCGCGGGAGCGCATGGAGACCTCCTGAACGCGGGGAGCCCTCCCCCGCTGCAGGCATGGTCGGCGCTGCTCCACTGCCGGGCACGGCGTGTCACCCGGCGGAGGGCAGGTCGACCTGAGCCGTACGGCCCCTCACCGCCGACGGCTCCGGCCGGACGACGGGTCAGCTGCTGCGCAGGGGTGAGCAGCGGGCTACCTCAACGTCAACGACCTCAGGACCAAGCCAGGCCGGCAAGCGCTCCGGCGCGTCGGCACCCAGGCCGGCGAGGCAGCCCTCCACCGCGGCAGCGTCGAGGGTGAGGTAGGCCGACGTCAGATCCGCGGCCCGCCACAAGGCGGCGGGCGTCTCCCGGTCCCCGACATCCGTCACACCCCCGGTTCCACCTGCCGGCCCCAGCACCGGCAGGACCTTCTGCCGAATGCACCCCACGAGACCAACACCGACCGACACCGGAGCCCGGCCCGGACCGGTGTCCGCGTCGATGGGCACTTTCGGGCCAGGACAGAACGCGGCCCTTCCTCGACCCAAGCCGGCCGAAGGCGAGGGCCCCTCGTCGTGAGTGGCGGTCACCAGGCCTGGTTGACATGGCCCTTGAGGGGCCAGTCGGTGGGCGGGATCGGAGCCTGGCCAAAGGCGTCGCGGACGGCTTCGTCCAGGGCACAGGCGCCGCACACCCGGATGTGGCCGTCGTGGGTAACCCGCGAGGCGGCACCGCGGGCGCCGGTGCGGGGGGCGCCGGTGGTGTCGGGGTCGAGGAGCGGGGCCCGCTCGACGGCGAGCAGCGGTGTTCCCGGGCGTGGAGCGCCGGGAACGGGCCAGGTCGCGCCGGGCGGGCCCCGGGAGGCCCGACCGCGCATCGACCGCCCGCGTACCGGCGGGCCGTCGCCCCGACCGAGGCACCGCCGCCGGGCCCCGCAGCGTCCTCGCTCATCGGTCGTGCGGGTGAACCTGCGGCCCCGTACGTGTCCCGTGCCTCCTGCGACGTTTCCGGTATGGGAGAACCGTGCGTGGCCGTCCTGTCCGGAGGGCCCGAGCAGGCCGCCGGACGGGCCGGTGCGGGCACCCGCCAGGCCCGGCCGCCCACGGCCCGACTCCCGCAACCCCCTCCACGACCGAAGGTGAACCCCCGTGCCCCGTACCGCCCGCCCCAACCGGACGGCACTCGCCCTCGCCGCCCTCGCCCTGGCCCTGGCCTGCGGACCCGCCACCGCCCACGCCGCCCCCGCGGAGGAGGACGTCGTCTTCGACTGCTTCACCATGGTCGAGGACGACGGCCTCGCCGAGGCGTCCGCCTGCCTGGACGGCCCCGCCGACTACACCGGCCCCGCCACCGTCCACTCCTTCTACACCGGCCAGAGCTGGACCTGCGAAAGCGTCCAGAGCACCGTGGCCGCCGACCAGGACGACCCCGAGATCACCGACATCACCACGTCGGGCTGCACCCCGCTGCCCGCCGGACCCGCCGCCGTCGACCCCGGCGAGGACGACGACCCCGGCGACGACGGCGCCCAGCACGCCACCACCTGAGCACACCGGGCCCGGCCGCGGAAACCCCCGCACCCGCACCGAAATCCGCACCCCGCACACACCAGGAGACACCCGTGTTCGCCCCGCCCCGCCTGTCCGCCCTTCTCGGCGCCGCCGCCGCAGCCGCGCTGCTCGCCGCCCCGGCCGCCTCCCCTGCGGCCGCCGCCACCCAGCCGCGGGTCGCCTACCCCGACCAGGTCAAGGCCGGCATGTACTGCTCGAAGTGGCTCCAGAAGTACGGCCCGAAGAAGCGCACCTACGTCGAGATCCGCACCTGTCTCAAGGTCCGCGACAACGGCACCTGGGGCCTGATCACCGACACCCGGAAGAGCATGTCCAAGGACTATGCCGGCATCTGGTACGCGGCCTCCCGGGACGAGGTGGCGACTTGGAACGTCGAAGGGCGCGTGACCTGGTACGCCGGCGGCACCAACCCCTCCGTGGATTACCACCAGGGCCTGCGCCAGGAGAAGGGGTCCGGCTGGCAGGAGAGCATGTTCACGGAGCAGCTGCGCTGCGGCGGCACCACCGTGGACCGCAACTTCGGTCAGCTCGGCCCCTCCTACAGCGACGCCATCCGCTCCGTCACGAGCTTCAACATCGAGACCGACTGCCGCTGACACCACCGGCGACCCGGGCCCGGACACACCCGCCCCGCAGGTACCGCGGGCAGGCCGTGTCCGGGCCACAGCCGCACAGCCCTTCTCCGAACCGGACGCCCCGGCACGCACCGCCAGCCACCGGCCCGGCCGACACCGTGACACCCCACACGCCCTGAGGACCAGGGTGGTGCCCCAGATGTCGCCGGTGCAGAAGTGCCATGTTCCGTCCGGCCGCCGGACGCACTGAGCCTCCGGCCGCGCCGGGGAAGCCACGTACGGGATGTACGCGCTCCTGGCAGCCCGACCTCGCCGTAGCTTGCCGTCGCATCCGCCACGGCCATACCCCTGTGCGGGGAATTGATCTTGTGGCATCCGGGAACGGCCACGCCGCAGCCTGGAGACAGCCACAGGTCAGCGGATTGTGTCGGTTGGCCGCTCAGCCGTCAGATTCCACACCCGAAGGGCTTCCCTACTCCCTGTCGGCCGCGGCCCCGGCGGTGTACGTGTGGACCGGGTGCCCAGCCCCGCGGCTGCTCTGGATCTTCTGTCGGTGCGTGTTCGCGTGTCGCTCGGCGGGGACTCGTCCGGAGTTTCCCGGGCATGGTTTCCTGGCCGAGGCAGCGAGCCGACGGTGACACGGGAGGCCAGGTGGCGGGTCCGGGCGGGTTCCCCTCGCGGGGGGTGTGGCGGCGGCCGGCATTCCGGTGGGTGGACGTGCTGGTGGTCGTGGCACTGGTCGCGTTCCTGTACGGCCTGCTGCGGCTCGCCCCGTCGCTGAACGCGCCGTTCCTGCCCAGCACGGCTCCTGACACGGTGTCGACGGACCCGGCGAACCTGCCGTACTACGCGGTGCGCTCGCTGGTACGGATGTTCGCGGCGCTGGTGGCGTCGGTGGTGTTCACCTTCGTGTACGCCACCGCCGCGGCGCGGCTCCGGCGGGCGGACAAAGTGCTGCTGCCAGTGCTGGACATCCTGCAGTCCGTGCCGGTGCTGGGCTTCCTGTCGGTGACGGTGACCGCGTTCATCGCCCTGTTCCCCGGTTCGATCCTGGGCCTGGAGTGCGCCTCGATCTTCGCGATCTTCACCGCGATGGCCTGGAACATGACCTTCGCCTTCTACTACTCCCTCGTCTCCCAGCCCAAGGAGCTGGACGAGGCCGCGCGGGTGATGCGGCTGACGAAGTGGCAGCGGTTCTGGCAGCTCGACGTGCCCTCCGGGATGATCCCGCTGGTGTGGAACGGCATGATGAGCTTCGGCGGCGCCTGGTTCTTCCTCGCCGCCTCCGAGACCATCAGCGTCCTCAACCACCGCTACGCGCTGCCCGGCATGGGGTCCTACGCCGCGGCGGCCATCGCCGCCGGCGACCTGGGTCAGGTCGGCATCGCGATCGCCGTGATGGTGGTCATGGTGATGGGCGTGAACGTGCTGTTCTGGCGGCCCATGGTCGCGTGGTCGGAGCGGTTCCGGGTGGAGGAGTCGGAAGCCGCCGAGCGCCCCCGCAGTCTGGTGCTCGATCTGTTGCGCCGCTCGAGCGTCCCCGAACGGCTCGGCCGCCCGTTGCTGCCGATCGGCCGCGCGCTGGAGCGGGCGAGCCGGCCGTTCGGGCTGGCCGAGCACCCGATCGGCGGGTCGGCGGCGCGCGAGCGGACGGGGGACGTGTTCTTCGCCGGTGCGGTCAGCGTGCTGGTGCTCTTCGGGGCGTGGAAGGCGTTCGCCTACGTCAGATCCACGGTGGGGCTCGCGGAGTTCGGACACGCGCTGGCCCTGGGAGCGGCGACCTTCAGCCGGGTGATCGTCCTGATCGCGTTCGCGACGGTGGTGTGGGTGCCGATCGGCGTGTGGATCGGCATGAACCCGCGGGTGACCCGCTTCGCCCAGCCCGTGGTGCAGGTCCTGGCGAGCTTCCCGGCGAACTTCGTCTTCCCGTTCGCCACCGCCGCGTTCGTCGCGCTGGGCATCTCGCTGAACGTCGGCGCGATCCTGCTGATGGCGCTGGGCGCGCAGTGGTACATCCTGTTCAACGTGATCGCCGGCGCCTCGGCCATCCCCACCGACCTGCGCGAGGCGATGACCACCTTCCACGTCGGCGGGAGACTGAAGTGGCGCACCTTCATCCTGCCCGCGATCTTCCCCTCCTACGTCACCGGCGGGATCACGGCGGCCGGCGGAGCGTGGAACGCCTCCATCGTCGCGGAGGTCGTGACCTACGGCTCCCACACGCTGACCGCCACCGGCCTCGGCTCCTACATCACCCAGGCCACCGCCACCGGGGACTTCCCGAAGATCCTGGTCGGCATCGTGGTGATGAGCCTGTACGTCGTCGCCCTCAACCGGCTGTTCTGGCGCCGCCTCTACCGCATCGCCGAGACCCGCTACTCCCTCTGACCTTTCGTACCAGCGAGCGAGGCAGGACCCGTGACCACCGACCACCCGCGCACCCCCGGCCCCCGCCCGACCGGCGCCACGATCGTGCGGGCCGAGCGGGTGACCAAGACGTTCACCACCCCCGACGGCCGGGAGCTGCCTGTCCTGGACGACATCGGCTTCCACCTGGCGGAGGGCGAGATCGTCGCGCTGCTGGGCAAGTCCGGCTCCGGCAAGTCGACCCTGCTGCGGTGCATCGCCGGGCTGATCGCCCCGTCCTCGGGCACCGTCGCCTACCGGGGCGAGCCGCTGACCGGTGCCAACCCGGGTGTGTCGATGGTCTTCCAGTCCTTCGCCCTGCTGCCCTGGCTCACCGTGCAGCAGAACGTCGAACTGGGCCTGCACGCCCAGGGCGTCGGTGAACAGGAGCGGCGCGAGCGGGCGCTGAAGGCGATCGACCTGATCGGTCTGGACGGCTTCGAGTCCGCCTACCCCAAGGAACTGTCCGGTGGCATGCGCCAGCGCGTCGGCTTCGCCCGCGCCCTGGTCGTCGAACCGGACGCGCTGCTGATGGACGAGCCGTTCTCCGCTCTGGACGTGCTGACCGCCGAGAACCTGCGCAACGAGCTGGTCGGCCTGTGGGAAGGGCATGAGGCGCCGGTCAAGTCGATCCTGATCGTCACCCACAACATCGAGGAAGCCGTCCTGCTGGCCGACCGCATCCTGGTGCTGGCCGCCAACCCCGGCCGCATCCAGGCCGAACTGCGCGTCGACCTGCCCCGCCCCCGCAACCGCCAGGACCCGCACTTCGAATCCATCGTCGACACCGTCTACGGCATCCTCACCGGCCGGGAGGATGCTGCCGTCGCCGCGGTAGAGCCTGCGACGACCGGTGGTGCCGAGCGGCCCGCCCCGACCCCGACCAGCACGCCGCTGCCGGAGGTCAGCGTCGGCGGGCTGGCGGGCCTGCTGGAAATCCTCGTCGCCCGCGGCGGCGAGGACGGCCTGGCGGAGATCGCCGACGAACTCAACTTCGAGATCGACGACCTGCTACCCCTGGTCGACGCCGCCGAGCTGCTCGACCTCGCGCGCACGGAGGGCCCCCGCATCCGCGTCACCGACGCCGGCCGCGAGTTCGCCGCCGCCGACATCCTCACCAGCAAGCAGCTCTTCGCCCACCACGCCGCCAGCCGCGCCCCGCTCGTGCGGGCCATCGTCCAGGCCCTGGCCGCCACCGACGGTCACACCTTGCGCGAAGGGTTGTTCCTCGACCTGCTGCGGCGCGGTTTCTCCGCCGAGGACGCGCGCCGCCAGCTGGACACCGCCATCGACTGGGGCCGCTACGCCGAGCTGTTCGACTACGACTCCGGCGACGGCGAACTCACTCTGGACCCCGGCGCGCAGGACGCCCTGTAGGCGGGGTGCGTGCCTCAGTCCTTCCGGTGGGCCGCCGCGTCGGCGAGCAGGCTCGGCCGGCCCTTCACTCCCCGGTCCGTCCGGCGCCGTCCGGCAGTACGAGGCCGCACCCACGCGGGGGGCGTGGGTGCGGCCGTGGGGTCGTGCGGCTACGGGGCTCAGCGGGTGCGGGGCTCAGCGGGTGCGGCGGCTCCTCAGCAGCAGGAGCGCGCCCGCCGCGACGGTGCCGAGCGCGGAGAAGCCGACGAAGGGCAGGACCCGGCCCATGTTGCTGCCGGTCTCAGGGAGTTGGCCGCCGTGTCCGGGCGGAGGGGTGTGGGTCGGGCTCGGGCTGGGCGCCGGGCTGGGGCTGGTGGTCGGGCCGGGGCTCGGCGAGGACGTCGGGCTCGGGCTGGGACTCGGGCTCGGCACGGTCACCGGCACCTCGGCGCGGCAGTGCGCGTCGGTGGAGCCGGGGCGGCAGTTGTTCCCGAAGGTGTCGGAGGAGACGGTGTTGCGCAGGACCGCGTCTGCGGCCAGCGGGGAGCGCACGGTGACGGAGTAGTTGATGGTCGCGGTGGCGCCGACGGGCAGGTCCCCGCTCCAGGTCAGCGTGGTCCCGACGGACTGGACCTGCCCGCGGTCGGCAGTGGCGTCGTTGTTGTACGCGGCGGAGTTCAGCACGCCCGACAGGTCGTCGGTGAGGGTGACCCCGGGGGCGTCCGTCTGGCTGGTGTTGGTGACCTGGATCCGGTAGTGGACGGTGTCACCGGGCTTGGCCGTGCCGGGGTCGGCGGTCTTGGTGATGGTGTAGGCGGGTTCGGCGGCGACGGTGTTGCGGACGGTGTTGCTGGTGCGTTCCTGGACCCTCTGGGTCTGGCTGCCCTGGAAGTGGAGGGTGGCGGTGTCGTCGAGGTGGGTGCCGACAGCGGCCGAGGCGTCGACGGTGACCTGGAAGGCGACGTCGGCCTCGGCGCCCGGGGGCAGGTCGGGGACGGTGCAGGTGACGGTCTGTCCGCTGGCCCGGCAGGCGGGGTTGGAGGCGGGGACGAAGGTGGTGCCGACCGGGATCGTGTCGGTCACGGTGACGTCGGTCGCGGTGTCGAGGTCCGTGCTGCTGCCGTCCTGGCGGCGGTTGGTCACCGCGAAGGTGTAGGTGATGGTCTCGCCGGGGCCGACCAGACCGGGCGGGTTGTCGTCGGGGCTGCCGGGCGGGGTGTTGGCCTTGGTGATCCGCAGGTCGGGTTCGAGGGCGTCGAGGGCGAGCCAGGCCGCCTGCGGTTCCAGGGCGTCGCCGGCGCCGCTGATCCGGACCAGGGCCTGCTCGCTGCCGGCCGGGATCTTGCCGGTCACGTCGATCATCCGGGCGTCGTAGCCGTAGTTGTTGATCGGGTCGGGGTCGCGGGTGGTGATGTTGGTCCCGGTGCCGTCCGCGGCGACGTGGTCGATCCGGCTGGTGAACGCGTTGTCGGTGCCGACCCCGTTGGGGCCGGGCATCGGCAGGAGGGTCAGGTTCTCCGGCGTGGAGCCGACGGCCAGGGTGTCCCCGGCGATCGGCGCGTCGCCGTCGCCGACGGTGATCCCCATGGTGGCGCGCGGGGCCGTGGTGGCGGGGGTGCGGATGCCGCCGAGCGTCAGCGTGGTCGAGTTGTCCGGGTCGCGCAGCAGCTGGTAGCCGTCCCAGACCTGGAGGTAGCGCAGCGGCTCGGCCTGGTCCTCGTACGCGACGACGAGTGACCAGCCGCCCCAGCAACCCACGTTGTTGCCACCGTAGTTCTGCGCGGAGGAGCGTCCGCTGCACGCCTGGATGTCGGCGACGGTGTAGCTGCCGGGGCCGGCCGCCTTGACCTCGGCGGTCACGTCCTTGACCGCCCCGCCGGCCAGCAGCGGCTCGGGCGGGTTCCCGCCGACTTTCTGGTCGAACCAGTCGTAGGTGTCGGCGGTCACCTGCTGGTAGCCGCTCGCGCCCGGGACCTTCCAGAAGACCTGGTTGCCCTTGTTGATGTCCCCGGAGGTGCCGTTGGTGCTGGTCCCGGTCGGGTTGAACTGCCAGTACAGGCGGGCGGAGAGGACGTTCGCCCCGGCCGGCAGCAGCAGTTGCGCGGAGGCGGCGTTGGGGCCCGGCGCGTTCGGGTCGACCTTGATGAACTTGGTCCGCCCGTTGTTCGAGCCCTCGGTGTCCGAGCAGACCGTGCCGTCGCTGTCGTCGCAGGTCAGTACCGAGTTGGAGGCCATCGTGAGGTTGCCGTGCGCCAGCAGGTCGACCACCGGGTCCGGGCCGATCGGACGCTGCGTGCCGGCTCCCCGTGGCTTGGGCTTGGCCGCCTTGGCTGCTTTGGCTGCTTTGGTCGCCGGTTCCGCAACCGACTGGGCGTGACCGGGCCTCGGTGTCCCCGCGGAGGCGGCCGGGGCCGGAACGGTCAGCGCGGCAGCGCCCGCACCGAGCACCACCGCCAGCAGCGCGGACAGGACGTGCGGCGGGCGCGGCCGCAACCGTCGGACAGATGACACGGGAACCTCGATGTCGGCAGACGGCACGGACAGCAGGACCACGTACCTGCGCCGGCCCGAATCCAAGCCTGACGGGTGGTTTCTTCACCTGCCCGGCGCAGCACCAGTGGCCGCAACGCCCGGGGTGTGGTCGCTGTGGCGAAGTCGGGCTTGCCCGGCGATCGGGAGCCTCACTCCCCTCCCGGGGGACGCGACGACCCGCCCCGGCCCTACGGTGTCCGACGCTCCACGCCGTCGAGCAGCAGACCGAGCCCCAGCTCGAACCCGCGGTCGTCGAGGCCCGTAGCACCACCGCCGCGGGCGAAGGAGCCGTCCAGGGCGTCCGCGAGCGCCGGGTACTCCGGCCGGTATGCGGCCGGTGCCCGGGTGAAGCCGGCCGTGAAGGTCTCCATCGCGGAGCCGAGTACCAGGTAGTCCAGCGCCGCGGCGACCTCCGCCGCGTCCGCGGGGCCGAGACCGGCCCGGCCGAGGAGGGCGAGCAGCGCGTCGTAGCCGCGCAGCGCGCTGGCTGCTTCGACGCGGCGGCGGGCGAGCAGGGCGATGGCGTTCGGGTGCCTCAGGAAGACCGCGCGGTAGCCGCGCGCGTACGCCGCGAGGCCGGCCCGCCAGTCGGGATCGCCCAGCGGCGTGTGGTCGATCTCGTCGTTGACCAGCTCGGAGACCGTGTCGACCAGCGCGTCCTTGCTCTGGATGTGGTTGTAGAGCGAGGCCGCCTTGACCCCGAGCCGCTCCGCCAGTGCTCGCATGGTCAGGCCGTCGGGGCCGTCCTCGTCCACCACCTGGAGCGCGGCGAGCGCGATCCGCTCGCGGGTCAGCAGTGCCTTGGTAGGTCGGCCCACCGAAAATTCCCCTCTTCCGCTCTCCGTGTCCGGGGGCTATCGTGCCAGACCGACAGCAGTTGCTAACAAAGTTAGTTTTATCTGGAGGGCGCAGCCCGTGGCCGAGAACACCCCGACCGATGCCGACCGGCTGGCCGCGCTCGGCTACCAGCAGGAGCTGCGGCGCAGCCTGAGCGTGCTCGGAAACATCTCCATGGGCTTCGCCGTCGTCTCCCCGGTCGTGGGGCTTCTTCCGGCAGCACGGCTTCTCCCTGCTCACCGACTTCCTGAACGCGCCGAAGGGGCTGGGCATCAGCGACACCGGCGCCCTGCTCGCCGCCGTGGCCGTCGCCGGCTGGGCCTTCATGGGCTTCGACGCCTGTGTGTCGACCGCCGAGGAGACCAAGAACGCCGCTCGACAGGTCCCCAAGGCGATGTGGTGGTCGCTGCTCAGCGTCGGACTCGTCGTCATCCTCAACGCGGTCTCCGTCGAGCTCGCCCACCCCGACCCCGCCGCCGTCGTCGCGGCCAAGGACCTCGACCCGGTCACCACCGCCGTCACCCACGCCTTCGGCGGCTGGGCCGAGAAGCCCTTCGTCCTCGTCGTCCTGATCAGCTTCACCGCCTGCCTGATGGCCTCCCAGGGCGGCGCCGCCCGCGGCCTCTACTCCCTCGCCCGCGACGACGTCTTCCCGTTCTCCCGCCACGTCCGCAAGGTCAACCGGCACAAGGCGCCGATCGGCGGCCTCGTCGCGGCCACGGTGGTCAGCTGCGCCGCACTGGTGCTCGGCCTGAACACCTCGGCCATCGGCAGCCTGATCACCTTCGGCAGCGCCGCCATCTTCGTGCCGTTCTTCCTGCTCGCCCTCGTCGCCCTCATCGCCCGCCTGCGCGGCACCTGGAAGCCCGCCGGCGCGGTCGGCTACGGACGCCTCGGCACCCCGCTCAACGTCCTCGCGGTGCTGTGGACCGGCTTCGAACTGGTCAACATATGCTGGCCGCGCACCATCCTCGCCCCGACCGGAGCACCCTGGTACCAGATCTGGGCGGCACCGCTCGGCGTCGGCACCGTCACCCTCGCCGGCCTCGCCTACCTGCTCGCGCGCCGCCCCGACCGCCGCATGGCCGACACCGACCAGGAGCACCCGCGCACCGACGAACTCGCCCCCGCCGTCCTGTAGCCGGCGCCGACCCGGCCGACACCGCTCGGCCGACACGTGCGAAGCTGCGTCCCCACCCCCGGGCGGGGCCAAGTCCCACCAGCGGCCCAGCGCCGCACCTTCGAGGCCGAACGCCTCGGACCGTTCAACCGAAAACCCTGGAGGCACCCGCATGACACGCGCATTCGACGTCGTCGAGACAGATATCGCCGACCTGCGCGCGGCGTTGGAGAAGGGCGAGACCACCGCGGTCGGCCTGCTCGACGCCTACCTCGCCCGGATCGACGCCTACGACCGGCCCGGCACCGCCACCGCGCTCAACGCGATGGTCGTGATGAATCCGCACGCCCGCTCCGAGGCCGAGGCCTCCGACGCCCGCCGCGCGCGCGGCGAGACCCTCGGTCCCCTCGACGGCATCCCCTACACCGCCAAGGACAGCTACCTCGCCGAGGGCCTCACCGCCGCCGCCGGCTCACCGGCCTTCGAGCACCTCGTCGCCCAGCGCGACGCCTTCGCCATCGAGCGCCTGCGCGCCGGCGGGGCCGTGCTCATCGGCCTGACGAACATGCCGCCGATGGCCAACGGCGGCATGCAGCGCGGCGTGTACGGCCGCGCGGAGAGCCCGTACAGCGCCGACTGGCTGACCAGCGCCTACGGCTCCGGCTCCTCCAACGGCTCCGGCACCGCCACGGCCGCCTCGTTCGGCGCCTTCGGCCTCGGCGAGGAGACCTGGTCCTCGGGCCGGGCCCCCGCCTCCAACAACGCGCTGTGCGCCTACACGCCCAGCCGCGGCGTGATCTCGGTGCGCGGCAACTGGCCGCTCGTACCGACCATGGACGTCGTCGTCCCCCACACCCGCACCATGGCCGACCTGTTCGAACTGCTCGACGTCATCGTCGCCGACGACCCGGACACCCGCGGCGACCTGTGGCGCGCACAGCCCTGGATCCCGCTGCCCGCGCCGTCCCAGGTCCGTCCGGCCTCGTACCCGGCGCTGGCTCCCGCGGACGCGGCAGCGGCGCGCGCAACGCTCGCCGGCCGGCGCGTCGGCGTCCCCCGGATGTACATCAACGCCGACCCCGACGCCGGCACCAACCCCGACGGCGGCATCGGCGGCCAGACCGGGCAGCCGATCGACACGCGCGCCTCGGTGATCGCCCTGTGGCAGGCCGCCCGCCGCGACCTGGAGGCCGCCGGCGCCGAGGTCGTCGAGGTCGAGTTCCCCGTGGTGACCAACTACGAGTCCGACCGCCCCGGCGCGCCCTCCCTCCTCACCCGAGGCCTCGTCAGCCGCGACTTCCTCACCCACGAGATCCTCGACCTCTCCGCCTGGGCCTGGGACGACTTCCTGCGCGCCAACGCGGACCCCGCACTGGCGACCCTCGCCGACGTCGACAGCGCACTCATCTGGCCCAAGCACCCCGGCGAACTGCCGGACCGCTACGCCGGCTTCGACGACGTGATCGCCGACTACCCGCGGCTGGTGCGCGACCGCCCCTACGCGTCGATCACCGAGATCCCGCACCTCGAGCAGGGACTGCGCGGGCTCGAGGAGACCCGCCGGATCGACCTGGAGACGTGGATGGACGAACTCGGCCTGCACGCCGTGGTCTTCCCCGCCGTCGCCGACGTCGGCCCTGCGGACATGGACGTGAACGAGTCCTCCGCGGACCTCGGCTGGCGCAACGGCGTCTGGGTCGCCAACGGCAACCTCGTCCCCCGCCACCTCGGCATCCCGACGGTCACCGTCCCCATGGGCACCATGGCGGACACCGGCATGCCCGTCGGGCTGACCTTCGCCGGGCGCTCCTACGACGACAACACCCTGCTCCAGCTCGCCGCCGCCTTCGAGACGACCGGGCAACGCCGCACGGAACCGCCGCGCACCCCGCGCCTTCCGGTCGGCTGACGGACAGCCAGGACAAAGGGATCGCGGGTTCCCAATGCCCCCCGCGACTTCACACAACGAAGAGGCCGCTTCCACCAGAAGGTGGAGGCGGCCTTTCCGGCCTTTGCACGCTTGCCGAACTCCGCACCGCACGCAGGGAGCCGTCCCTGACGGTACGTCAGAAATGTGATGCCGATGTGCCGGTGTACCGACCACCACCCGGAGAGGCGCCTGGTCCTGGTCCCAGCCGTGGGCGGCCGGCCCCCTCGGCCCGGAGCTGCTCCTCCAGCTCACGGGCGGGCCGCGCACGTTGCGCTGTCGCGACGAATAGTGCGTGTCGCAAGCACCGCGTTTCCACCAGGGGCCTTCGCGCCTCCCATGCTGGGGCGGATGCCGCCCCGCGTGGGCGGGTGGAGCTCGATGAGCTGGACGGAGACTGCTGATGAGTGTGATGGAACGCGTGGACGAGAGGGTCCTGGCGGTGGAGGGGGACGACGAGTCGGACGTCTACCCGGACGACCGGGAGTGGGTGAACGCCTGCATCCAGCGCATCCGCGGCGAACTCGCGCCCAAGGAGACGGCGGTGAACGAGATTCCGCTGCCCCCGCAGCTCAACGGGTTGAAGCTGTACATCAAGCGAGAGGCCGACCAGCCGTCCGGTAGCCACAAGCACCGGCTCGCGGCGGCGCTGCTCACCCACGCGCTGGCCAGCAGGGCCGCCCCGTGGTGGAGGCGTCCAGCGGCTCGACGGCCATCTCCGAGGCGTGGTACTGCCAAAGGCTCGGCATCGACTTCTACGCGGTCGTGCCGAAGAGCACGGCCCCGGAGAAGCAGAAGCTGATCGAGCAGTACGGCGGCACCGTGGTCCCGGTGGCGGGTGACATCGTCGAGTACGCCCGCCGGGTGGCGAAGCGCTATGACGGCCACTTCATGGACCAGTTCACGTACGCGGAGCGGTCCTACGACTGGCGTGGCGACCACAGTCTCGCGGCGGAACTGCTGAAGGTCCTGCCGGACCTGGACTGGTTCGCCATGGGCGCGGGCACCGGCGGCACGACGACCTCGGTGGCCCGGTACGCCCGGTACACCGGCAAGAAGCTCCGGGTGTGCGTGCCCGACCCGGAGCACTCCGCGTACTTCGACGGCTGGTACTGGCAGGACCCCACGGTGACCGACCAGGGCTCGCACATCGAGGGCATCGGCCGGCCCAGGGTCGAGGCCTCGTTCGTACCGACCACGGTCAACCGCATGATCCGCGTCGCCGACGCGGCGTCGGTCGCCACCATGCGCTACCTCTCCGACCGGACGGAGTTGGGCATCCACGCCGGGCCCTCGACCGGAACCGGCGTGTTCGTCGCGATCCGGATCCTGCTCGGCATGAACGAGGGCACCCAACTCGGAAGCGTCGCCACCGTGATGTGCGACCCGGGCGACCGCTACACGAACGAGTACTACAACGACGCCTGGCTGGCAACGCAGGGGATCGTCTACAAGCCCTGGTACACCACCATCAAGGACTTCTTCGAGAACGGCGTCTGGGCCCCGCCCACCTCCGTTCCCCCCACGCCCCGCCCCACGACCGTCCTGTGGAACATCTGACGGCCCATGCGCCGACGAGCGGGCCCCGGAACGGCGGTGCAGCCGTTCCGGGGCCTGTTCACGGATTTCCGTCGCGATCGGGGCCGGCTCCCGGCACCAGCGGGACCGCCGCGCGGACCGCCGGCGACGGGAAGCCCGAGCTGACTGGCAGTCATGATTCCGGGACGCGGAGGCCGGTAGGCCTTTACGGTGAGCAGGCGACACCTCACAAGCGGTGTGCTGTTCGGGGACTTTGACCAGATCCGGGGGGATCATGGCGTACTTCGTGGAACTGCCCGTCGGCTCGGTGAGCGACGGGCAGGACGTGGTCCGGGTGGAGATCGAGCAGGTCGGGGAAGGGCTGGTGCAGGTCGCCCGGCCCGGACAGGTGGTGGCTCGGGCGACACGCTCGCTCGGGGACATGCTGGCCGGTGTGCGTCCGGTCGCGCAGAACTTCGTCGAGGGGTTCCGGGACCTGGCGCACGCCCCGGACGAGATCAGCATCGAGTTCGGCCTGTCCTTGTCGGCCGAGGCCGACGTGGTGATCTCCAGCACCGCCGCAGAGGCCAACTTCAAGGTCTCGCTCACCTGGAACCGGCAGACCACCGAGGCGTCGGCGCCTCCGGCGGCCTCGGACCCGGCCTAGTGTCCACGTCCCGCGCCGACGCCGTCGACGGGGCCGGGCCCGACGCACTGGCCTCCGCCGTCGTCCGTATCCATGACCGTCGAGGCGTCCCGGTCGGCCTCGGCTTCCTGGTGACCGCCGATCGGATACTGACGTGTGCGCACGTGGTGTCCGCCGCGCTGGGCCTCCCTCCGGGAGCCGAGCCGGACGCCGACGCCCGCGTCGACGTCGACCTCCCGCTGCTCACCGACCCGCTCACCGACCCGCTCACCGACCCGCCCGCCGCAGCTGACGGCACAGGCGGTACGCGCGTGCCCACGACCGTTGAACGGTGGGCGCCCGCCCACCCGCACGGCGCCGGGGACGTGGCCGTGCTGCACCTGTCCACTCCGCTTCCGGGCGCCCGGCCGATCCGCATCGTGGAGTCCTCCGACGTCTGGGGACACACCGTGCGGGCGTACGGCCTGCCGAGCGGCCGCCCGGGCGGTGTCTGGCACTCCGGTGTCCTGAGGGCCCGGCAGGCCAACGGGTGGATCCAGGCCGACCTGGCCGCCAACGGCTACCGGGTCTCCCCCGGGTTCAGCGGCGGCCCGGTGTGGGACGAACAACTCGACGGTGTCGTCGGCATGATGGCGGTCGCGGAGACCGGAGATCCTCCATCCGGTTACCTGATCCCTGCCGAGGGCCTCGCCGCCGTGTGGCCGCAGCTTCGCGAACTGGCGCTGCCGCCGTCACCGTTCCGGAGTCTGCGCCCGCTTCAGGAATCCGACGCCCCGGTCTTCCACGGCCGTCGGGCGGAGACGGCCGAAGTCACCGCCCTGGTCGCCCGGGAGCGGTGGACCACCCTCGTCGGCCCATCCGGTTCGGGCAAGTCCTCCCTCGCGATGGCCGGCATCATACCCCGCCTGCACTCCCAGGGCATGACCGCCGTGGTGATCCGGCCCAGCGCCGGCGCCACCCCGCTGTCCGCGCTCGCCGCCGCGCTGTCTCCGCTGCTGGAACCGGATCTGACCGAACTGGAACGTCTCGAACGCCTTCCGGCGCTCACCGGCCTGCTGCGCGCCCAGGGGCTCGGAGATCTCGCGGCCCTCCTGCTGTCCCGCCTCGGCACCGATCAACTGATCGTCGTGGTCGACCAGTTCGAGGAGATGCTCACCGGAGCCGACCCGGCGGCTGTCGATGAGTTGGCGGCCGTGCTGTTCGGCCCGTCGCTCCCTGGGACCGTGCACGTGCTCACCACGCTCCGGGCCGACTACCTGGAGACCGCGCTGGCCCATCCGAGTCTTGGCCGGGCCTGCAGCCGGCAGGTCTACGCTCTGGGGCCGATGACCGGTGACCAGCTCCGGGAGGTCGTCACCGCACCGGTGGCGGCGATTCCGTCGGTTCGCTACGAGGCCCACCTGGTGGACCGCATCCTGACCGATGCGGGCGGTGAGGCGGGTGCCCTGCCGCTCCTCGGCTTCACCCTCGACCTGCTGTGGAAGCGTCAGGCGGCCGGGGTTCTCAGCCACCGTGCGTACGAGGAGATCGGTCACGTCAGCGGAGCCCTCGGGGAGTACGCCGAGCAGGCCTGGGACAGACATGTCTCCGCCGGGGAGGAGCCGGCCGCCCGCCGGCTCTTCACCCGCCTCGTCCGCGTCCCCCTCGGCGCACCCGGTGCCACCCGCCGGACGGTTCCCCGCCAGGAGCTCGCCGAGGACGAATGGCACATCGCCCAACGTCTGGCCGGCACCCGGCTCCTGGTCATCGATCACAGTGCCGAGGGCGTCGAGACCGTTGAGCTGGCCCACGAGGCCCTGATCACCGCCTGGTCCCGGCTGCGCGACTGGGTCGGCGAGGACCGTGCGTTCCTGGAGTGGCGGGAATCCGTCCGGCACGACCGTCGGCGTTGGGACCACGCCGGTCAACCCGCCGACCTGCTCCCCACCGGGCCCACCCTCGCCACCGCCCGCACCTGGCAGCGCGAGCGCGGCGCCGAGCTGTCCGAGGCCGAACGCAGCTACCTCGAACTCGCGAGGAGGCACCACCGGGCCCGCGGCCGCCGGCGCCGCACCTTCCGGACCGTCCTCGTCGGGGTGATCACCGTCTCCCTCGCCCTGGGCGTCCTGTTCGCCACGGCCCGCCGCGATGCCGCGGAGCGCCAGGCCGACTCCGACTCCCGCGCCCTCGTCCAGGCCTCCCAGGACGACATGGCCTACGACCCGGTCCGGGCCGTGATGATGGCCCTCGCCGCGTACCGGACGAAGCCCACGCCGGAGGCCCGGAACCAGTTGATGCGGCAGTACCTCCTCCGGGCCGGCGCGGACTCCCTGTTCTCGGGCCTGTCCGGAACCGGCGGGACGTTCAGCACCAGCCGAGACGGTGACGTCGTCCTCTCCCGTGACGCCATGGCCCACGTCGTCCTGTTCGTCCGCGGCCGGGACGGCACCGTCCACAGCTGGCCGGTCCCGGCCCAGTACGCCTTCTACCTGATGGTCTCCCCGGACGGACGCCGAGCCGGATTCGTGGCCGACGACGGGACGGGAGGCTGGTTCGACGTCGACAAGGAGAGCACCGCGCCCATCGGCCAGGTGCACCAACTGCCCCGGGTGGACGGGGTGCTGCAGATCTCCTCGGCTCCTGCCGACGCGACCGCGATGTCACCCGACGGGCGCTACATCGCGGTTCCGACCCGCGACAGCCTGGTCTGGTGGGATCTGGACGCGGGGACGATCGCCGGCCGCGTTCCCGCACCTCAGAACATGGGAAGCGGGCTGTGGTTCGGCTCCGACGGGCATTCCCTGCTCGTGAAGACCAGCAACGGCAGTACCGGACTGGCCTCCGTAGACATGGCCGGCGGCGCCGCGCGGACCGTGGTGATGCCTGCTGATCACCAGGGGATCCTGCCCTCCGGGGACCGGACCACCGTCGCCGTCGTCCAGACCCACGACCCCGGACAGGGCAGTGGCACGAAGAGCACCGTACGACTGATCCGGGTGTCCGACGGATCCGTGGTGGGGAAACCTTACGAAACCACGGAGACGATCGCCCCGGCGGCCGAACTGACCGCGGCGAGCGCCGACGGCCACCGGATCGTGATCAACGAAGCCGCCAAACTGACGGTCCTGGACCTCGACCGGGGAAAAGCCGTCGCGTTGGTGGACGAACCGGGCCGCCTGTACGAGCACGCGTCCGTTCTCCTCTCCAACGGCGGGAAGGAGTACCTCGCCGGTCAGGGACGGAGCTCCATCTCCTACACCGAGATCCCCGCGGGCGAGGAGGACACGGCCGCGGCCGACACCGTCCACCTCAGTCGGGACGGCAGAAAGCTCACCACCCGCCTGACGGGCGGCACCGACCTCGAACTCCGCGAGCCCGGGCTCGACCCCGGAAGGCTCCTGACCAGAACAGCCCTGCCACAGCCCGCCTGGAAGGGCAAAGGCGACCGCCTCATGTCCAACCGGGACGACACGCTCATCGCGCTCCGGGACGGCCCGAACACCGTCTCCGTCCGTGATGCCTCCACCCTGCGAGCGGTCGCCCGCATCACAGTGGCACCACCGCCCCAGGGCGCCTCGGCAGCCGACGGCTTCAGCTACTTCTTCGACGGGGCCGACCGCCTGGTGACGGTCTCCGGCACCCGGATCCAGCAGTGGGAGGCCAGAACCGGCCTCCGGTCGGCGCAGTTCGACGCGGCCGCGTTCCACCCCCGGGCCGACAAGCCCGGCACGCCGCAGATGTACGTCGGCCCGTACTGGCAGGAGGGAAAGGTGACCGTGGTCGTGCACGACGACCCCGTGATCCGTGTCGTCGACATCGGCACCGGCCACACCGTCACGTCGCTGAACCCGGGCATCACCGACCTGATCGCGGCCCGGTTCGACGAGAGCGGCCGCTACCTGGCCGTTCTCCGCCGCAACAGCGTCATCGAACTGTGGCGGCTCGACCCCCTGCAGAGGGAAATCGGCCCCCTCCCCACCACCAGCACACCGGGCCAGAACTCGGCCATCACCCGCTTCGTCGACGCCCAGGGCCGTTTCATGATCGCGGCCGACAACGCCATCCGGATCTACCAGGTCAGCGGCCAACCTTCCGTCGACTCCTACGACTTCCGCAACGTGACCGACAACAGTCTGCAGGAGCCGCTCACGTTCCTGGACGCCACCAACGACGGAAAGACCCTCCTCATCCGCACCGAGAACGACTACGTCCACCGGATCGTCCTCGACCCCGACGCCTGGCAGCGGAGCCTGTGCCGCATCATCGGCTACCGCTCCTTCACCACCGATGAACGACGCACCCTGCCGGTCCGGGTACCCGACCGCCCCCTCTGCCCTCCCCCCAAGCCCTGAAGCTGCGGACGGCCCCGGAATCGACGCCGACTGCGCGGTGAACGCGCAGATCCGGGCTTCCACCCGCAACGGCTGGACGTGATCTCGCGCTTGTCGCCCTCCCGACCACCCGCGCCCTCCCGACCGCCCGCGCCCTCACTCCGGCTGCGGGCGGTGGTTGTGGAACAGGACGGTCCCCTCCACCAGCCCCTTCTCCACCACCGCCGGCGTGGCGCGCAGCCACTGGAGTGCCTCCGCACTGGTCGGGGTGTCGGCGACCAGCTTGTAGAAGGACAGGTAGCCCGCCACGCGTTCCAGGAGCACGCTGTTGGGGATCGGGATCGCCGCCCCGAAGGCGTCGAGGGGATCCCGGCCGGCGGCGCGGTAGCTGTCCATCGTGTGGAACTCGCCGGCGAGTCGGCTGCGCTCGGGCGTGAGCCGGTCCCCGGGGATCGTCTTCAGGATCGCGGAGAGTTTCCCCTGGCTCTTGCTGTAGCCGTCGCCCATGGCGAGTTTGAGCGCCGCGGCCGCCTCTTCGCCGAACGCGCGCAACTCGGTGGAGATCTTCCGCTGCGCCATCGTCTGCGGCTTCTCCTGGGACTTGAAACGGCCGGTGACCGAGTCGAGCGCGTGCTGCATCTCATGGGTCACGGTCGCGGCGAATTCCCGCAGTTCGAGCGGTGAGGCCTGGTCCTTGGGCGGGGTGATCCGCAGCGCGCCGCCCTCTCCTTCGTTGCTGAGCGCGAACAACGCGCGCGCACCCCTGATGTCCGTCTGCTCGTCGATCTCGATGGTGATCGCGGACTCCTCCAAGGCCTTGAACAACTCCCGGTAGGGGACGCTGAATCCGTCACCTTCCTGCTCGCCGGACGCCTGTTGGAGCAGTTCCGCGAAACGGTCCGGCGAGAGGTGCTGCCGTGACCAGTCGGCCTTGGCGTAGGTGATGGCGCGCTGCACGACCGGCTCACCGGGACGGGCGGCCGGCGCGTCCCCCGTCCTCCTCTGGACGGGGGACCGCTGTACCGGTGCGCCCGCCCCGACGACGGCCTGCGGGTGACCGCACCCCGCACCGTGCTGGTGCCTGGACCGCTCGATCACCCGCGAGACCGCGGCGTTGCCGATGCCGCGCTGCAAGGCGAGGACCGTCTGCGCAGACACGCCCCCGAGGCTCAACCCCAGCCCGTCGGCCGCCGGAGCGACCTTGCGCGGCAGGTCGCGGCGCCGCTGCGGCTCCGACGGCTTGCCGGGGTCTTTCGCGTGCATGGGGAACCCCTCCGGAGGCGCGACAGGTGTTCCCTCTGGCATATCCGGCCGGACTGTCGCCGCGCAGCACAACGGACGATCGGGCACCGATCTGTGCTCCAAAGGGCACGCAACGGCCGGGGTGCGCACCCGTGCTGTGCCCGGTGCGTCCCCGGCCCCGCCGGCGTGGTCAAGGAGGAGAACACGCCGGTGTCGAACGGATCAGCTGTTGCCGCCGCTGCTACCACCGCCGTTGTTGCCGGTACCACCACCGTTGTTACCGCCGCCGTTGTTGCCACCGCCGCCGCTGTCGCCACCGCCACCGGTGGTGGGAGGCGGCGAGAGCAGGTTGAGCAGGTCGCCCAGAAGGTTGGGCTTGTAGATGTACGTGTTGCCGCAGTTGTTCGAGAAGCCCGCGTCCTGGCCGACCACGCATGCGATGCCGACGTCTCCGCCACGCCTGTCCGTGCCGCCATGGCCACCGGAGTCGGCGACGGCCCAGCTCGCGTCCGCAAGAACGAGAGCACTGGCAGCAGCTGCAACGACAGCGAATTTCTTGATCATCTCTCCACCTCTTGGTTGGTGACTTCGCTTCATGCTGCGGAATCCACGCATGCCACCACCGCACGGCAGGGCGGTTAAATCGTAAAACTCGATAATATTTCACCCAATTCACCCAGGGTTGACGGGCCGTCACCGCAGGGCAGTCGGCTCACCGGACCCCGATCAGGCTACGAAGCCGACCCACCGCCCGGCCGACTCCCCGACTCAGAAACCCGCCGTGTCGAGTTCAAGGCTCAGCGGAGGCGGTAGCTGCAGGGGGGTGCCGAAGGGGTGCGGTCCTTCCACCCGGGTGTAGCCGAGCCGGCCCGGCTGGGAGAGCAGCGTGCAGGTGCGTTCCTGCCGGTCGACCAGGAGGTACACGGGCGCGCCGAACTGCGAGTAGCGCCGGCGCTTGGCGGTCCTGTCGGTTTCACCGTTCGACGGTGATGTCACTTCGACGACGAGCACGGTCTGGTCCGGGAGGAGCGCTCCCTCCGTCTTCGCCAGCTCGGCGGGTACGACGGCCAGGTCCGGCACGTAGAAGTTCTCCGTACCGGGCAGGTCGAGGTTCCCGGAGCCGGCACGGAGGTCGAGCTCGCGCATGCGAGGGCCGATCTGCTCACGGATCAGGTCGACAGCGCTCTCGTGGGCCCAGGACGGTGACACCGGGGTGATGACTCCCTCTACGATCTCGACACGGTCACCCGCAATATGCCGAATTGCATACTTCAGGGCCTGCTCCGGATTCGGCACCTGGCTGTAGTCACCTGGGCCGGCGTGCGCTGTACTCACGTGCTGCTCTCCTGTCCGGGATCTCAACCCGCAGAACGGACCAGTGACAGTCTGACGTGTCCGCCCCTGGGCGCCACGACATGACGTCACGATGCGCCGGCGTGACACCGGCGGCGGCCGGCGGCCGTGTTCAGGGGGCCGCGAACAGCCGGGGGAAGCCCGGTGCCAGCCACGGCCGGCGGCCCCAGGCGAGCACCTTGCCCCGGGCGAGGGCGCCGGTGGCGGTGTAGCGGCCCAGCGCGATGAGGAAGAACGCCACCGGGCCGGTGAGGATCGTGCAGTCCGGGCGGCGCGGCGGCTCCTGGCTCACCACGGCGGCACCGTCCGTGAAGGTCACCGCGAACCCGCCCAGGCCGCGCACCCGAAGCCGGTAGCAGGCGCTGTGGCCGGCCGCGGCGCGCGCGTCCAGCACCCGTGGCATCGCCATCTGCAGGAAGGGCATCGTCAGCCCGACGCGGTGCCGGTCGAGCGGGTGCGGCCGCCCGAGCGCGACGGCGATGTCGTAGAGGTGGCCCAGCATGTGGGTCAGCAGGTAGGCGCCGAGGGTGTCCAGGTCCATCGGGCCGAGCGGGGTCAGCACCGGCTCGGTGCCGCCGCGCGCGCCGGCCGCCGCCGTGAACTGCCGTGCCTGCCGGGCGATCTCCCCGGCGAGCACGGTCAGGTCCCGCTCCGGCCGCCTGGCCAGCGAGGCCGCGTTCGCGGCGGCCAGCGAACCCGGACTGCCGTCCCCGTACGGCCGTTCCTCGCCGGCGGCCAGTGCGGCCATCAGCTCGTTGGCCATCGCCAGGTGGGCGGCGGCCTCGCCGACCGTCCACTCGGCGCCGGGTATCGGGGTGTCGCCGCGGCCGCCGGCGAGCAGGGCGACGGCCTCGTCGCCGACGGCGGTGACGGCTTCGAAAAGCGCGGTGCGCGCGGCACCGGGGACGTGCTCGGGGAGCGGGAGGGTCATGCTGGTGAAGACTGGCCGACCCCCGCACCGCTGTCCAGACCCGCGACACGGTTCGGTCCGGCCCCTGACCATCGCGGCCCGCCTGGACGACGAGAGCCGGTCAGCCCGCTATCGGGCCCCGCGGACCCTGGAAACCGCCCTACGCTCGGCTGAAGCCGTGGCTGCGCTCCACCTTCGCCACGTGCAGCGTGTAGTTCTGGTACCACTCGGCTTGCCCGCGCTTCTGCGCCGCGCGGTGCTCGACGTTGCTCCGCCACTCCGTGAGGGCGTCGGCGTCGCGGAAGTACCCGACAGTGATGCCCAGGCCGCCGGGAGTCTGGGCGTGGTCCATCCCCAGGTACCCGGGGACGTCCTTCACCAGGTCTTCCATGCGTGCGCTGGTCTCGCTGTAACCGCTCTGGTCCTGGGTCCGCACTGTCGTGAAGACGGCCAGGTAGTAGGGGGGTTCATAGGCCTCGACGGGCACGACAGGTGCTTCGGGGTGATCGCTCATGGCGCCACCGTAAGGCGGGACGCGCCGAATGATCCAGTTCTTTCCTGAACAGCTGATGCGCCTTGCGTCCTCGTCCCGCTGTCAGCTCCCGGAGGTGGCGGCGGGGGCGAAGGCGAGGGCGGTGTTGTGGCCGCCGAATCCGGCCGAGGTGCTCAGTGCGAGGTGGAGGCGCTGGCGGCGGGGGCCGTCGTGGACCAGGTCGATCGCGCCGGTGTCCCGGTCCGGGAGGGCGAACCCCGCGGTGGCGGGGACGAGTTGGTGCTGCACGGTGAGCACCGTCAGGGCGGCTTCGATGGCACCGGCGGCGCCCATCGTGTGGCCGAGCGCGCCCTTGGCGGAGGTGACGGACGGGGGGCGCAGGGCGAAGAGCCGGTCGATCAGGCGGGCTTCCGCGGAGTCGTTGAGCGGGGTGCTCGTACCGTGGGCGTTGACGTGGTCGACGTCGTCGGGGCCGGCGCCGGCCTCGGCGAGGGCCAGCCGGGCGGCCGCTTCGAGTCCACGGGCTTCCGGGTGCGGTGCGACGGGGTGGTAGGCGTCGGCGGCGGTTCCGGTGCCGACCAGCAGGGCCCTGGGCGTGGCCTGCCGCGACGTCGCGTCCGGCCGGCGTTCCAGGACGAGGAAGCCCGCTCCCTCGCCGATGACGAAGCCGTCGCGGTCCGCGTCGAACGGGCGGGAGGCGCGGGCGGGGTCGGTGTTGCGGGAGAGCGCCTTCATCCGGGCGAATCCGGCGACGCAGACCGGAGTGATCATGGCGTCGGTGCCGCCGGCCAGGGCGATGTCGCAGGCTCCGGTGTGGAGCAGCAGGGCCGCGGTGTGGATGGCGGCGGCCCCGGAGGCGCAGGCCGTGGCGGTGTGCAGCACCGGGCCCGTCGTGCCGAGCTCGATGGCGAGTTGAGCTGCTGCCATGTTCGGCAGGAAGGCGGGGAGCGCCAGTGCGGACACGGCGGAGGGGCCCAGGGTGCGGAGTCGTTCCGCCGCGTGTTCGTAGCTGCCGACTCCTCCGGCGGCGGAGCCGAGGACCAGAGCGACCCGGGCGCCGTCCCAGCGCGCGGGTTCGAGGCCCGCGTCGGCGACGGCCTCCCGCGCGGCGGCGATGGCGAAGCGGGTGGCGCGGTCCAGCCTCCAGGGCTGACGGCCGCCGACCAGCGCGGCGGAGTCGCCGGGGACCCGGCAGGAGAGGACGACGGGGAGCCCGGCGAGCGCCGGATCGGGTGCGGCGGTGCTGCGGGCGTCGAGGACGCCTCGCCAGGTCGGCTCCGCCCCGTGACCGGCCGGGGTGACCAGGCCGATCCCGGTGACGGCGAGCGGTGGGCGGGCCGCACTCATGCGGCTGGGCCGGGCGGCTGCTCGGGGTCGACGGACGGGTCGGGCCGGACGGAGGCGACGGGCCGGACGGGCTGCGCGAGCAGGGCGTGGATGCGGTCGACGAGCTGGCCCACCGTCACGTCGGCGGCGGAGTCGAGGTCGTCGTCCAGGGCGACGCCCCAGTGTTCCTGGAGGGTGACGACGAGTTCGATCCGGGCGAGGGAGTCGAGGTCGAGCTCGTCGAGGGCGGCGTCGTCGCCGATCGTGTCGGAGGGGGTGTCGAACTTCTCGGTGAGCAGGGTGACCAGGTGCTCGCGGACGGGGTTCACGGTGGGCTGACCTCCTCGTGGTCGTGGTCGTGGCGCGGGGGCCGGGGTTCCGGGGCGGCCGTCCGTACGGGTGCGTCCGGCCACAGCAGGGTGGCGGAGGCCCAGGTGAGACCGCCGCCGAAGGCGGTGAGCAGGGTCGGGGCGCCCGGGCGGCAGGCCCCTCGGGCGGCGGCGTCGGCGAGGGCGAGCGGTACGGAGGCGCCCGCCGTGTTGCCGACGTCGCGGATGTTGCCGAAGCGGTGCCGCGGCGGGATGCCGAGGCGGTCGGCGACGGCGTCCAGGATCCGCTGGTTGGCCTGGTGCCCGATGAAGGCCTCGACCTCGCGGGCCTGCCAGCCGGTCGCGGCCAGGGCGGCCCCGGCGGAGGCGGCCATCCGGCGTACGGCGTGGGCGTAGACCTGGCGCCCGCGCATCCGGAAGTAGCGGTCGCCGCGCCCGGGGGCTTCGGTGGCGGGGAGTCGCGGGCCGCCTGCGGCCACGGTGATCAGGTCGCTCCCGCCCCCGTCGCTGCCCCAGTCGGTCTCCAGCAGGGCCCCGGGTTCGGTGGTGTCCCCGGGGCGGAGCACCACCGCGGCGGCGGCGTCGCCGAAGAGCGGTGCGGTGTCGCGGTCGAAGGGGTCGACGATGGCCGAGTACTTCTCGGCCGCGACCACCAGGGGGGTTCGGCAGGCGCCGCTGCGGAGCAGGGCGGAGGCCGTGGCCAGGCCGTAGAGGAAGCCCGAGCAGACGGCTGCGAGGTCGAACGCGGGGACCGGTCCGAGGCCGAGGCGGTGGGCGACCTCCGGTGCGGTGGCCGGGCAGGGGCGGTCCGGCGTGGTGGTGGCCAGCAGGAGCAGGTCCGGGCGCAGGCCCGGGGAGCCGGTGGAGTCGATCGCGGCGCGCGCGGCGGCCGTGGCCAGGTCCCCGGTGCTGACGCCGGGTCCGGCCAGGCGCCGGCGGTGGATGCCGGTCCGGCCGGTGATCCACTCGTCGGTGGTGTCCAGGCCGCCCCGGGCGATGATCTGGGTGTTGGTCACCTCCTGGGGCGGGAGGCTGGAGCCGAGGCCGGCGATCACCGCCGTGGCGCGGTGGCCGGGGGCGGAGGGTGGGGAGGTCATGCCGCGGCGAACGGGGAGGGCGGCTTGGGGGTGCCCGCAAGACCGCCGTCGGGGACCGAGAGGCCGCCGTCCAGGGCGATTGCCTGCCCGGTGAGGAAGGCGGAGGCGGGCGAGGCCAGGAACAGCGCCGCTGCGGCGACCTCCTCCAGCTCGGCCCAGCGCCCCATGGGCACATGGGCCAGCAGCCAGTCGGTGAGCGCGGCATTGGTGTGGACGGCGGCCGTCATGTCGGTGCGCACCCACCCGGGGCACAGCGCGTTGACCCGGATCCCGCTGCGGGCCCAGCCGACCGCGAGGCTGCGGGCGAGGGAGACCTGGGCGGCCTTGGTCGCGGCGTAGACCTCCATCATGGGCGTGCCGACCAGACCCGCGACCGAGGACATCAGCACCAGGCTGGCGCCGTCCGACTGCGCCAGGTACGGGTGGGCGTGCCGGCAGATCGCGGCGGTGGCGTTGAGGTTGACCGCGACCACCTCGTCCCAGACGTGCTGCGGGAGGTGCTGCAGCGGTGCGAGGAGTGTGCTGCCGTCGGGGTTGGTGGGCAGGATGCCGGCGTTGTGGACGACGATGTCGAGACCGCCCAGGGCCTGGGCGGCCTGGTCGACGATGGCGGCCTGCCCGGTGTCGGCGAGGTCCCCGGGTACCAGGACGGGGGTGCCACCGTAGCGGGCCACCTGGTCGGCGGTGTGCTTCAGCGCGGGCCCGGTGCGGGCGGAGAGGGCGAGCCGGGCCCCGGCCTGGGCGAGCGCGACGGCGACGGCCTGGCCGATGCCGCGCGAGGAGCCGGTCACCAGTGCGCGGCGGCCGTCGAGGCGGAAGCGGTTGAGGATGGTCATGGGGGTGTTCCTCCGGTTCCGGCGGGGCGTCAGTCGGTGGCGTTCCGGGCGGTGCTGTCCCGGGCGGGGGTGTCCCGGGCCAGGGTTTTCAGGTCGCTGCTGGACCGGACGGGCGCGCGCAAGGAGCGGGCGCCCGTCCAGGTGAGCAGGGCGCTGCCCCAGGTCAGGCCGGCGCCGAAGACGCAGACGAGCACGCGGGCCCGGTCGGCCAGCAGGCCGCGGGCGGCGGCGTCGGCCAGCGCGAAGGGGGCGGAGGCCGCGCCGATGTTGCCCGTCAGGTCTCCGGTGATGTGCAGGCGTTCGGCCGGGATGCCGATCCGGTCCGCGACGGCGCGCAGGAGCAGCGGGTTGGGCTGGTGGGTGATGAAGGCGTCGATGTCCTTGAGGTCGAGGCCGTGGTCGGTGAGGGTCTGGTCGACGAGGCGGGGGAAGATCTCGGTGATGAAGTCGCGCACGACCCGGCCGTCCATGTGGATGTGGTGCAGCCCGGCGTTCAGGCTCTCGGGGCCGGCGGGTATCCGGCTGCCACCGGCGGGGATCAGCACGTGGTGCGCGCCGCGGCCGTCCGAGCCGAGGCGGAAGCCATGGAAGCCGGCGTCGTCGTGGACGGGGCCCAGGACGGCTGCGGCGGCGCCGTCGGCGAAGAGGACGGCGGTGGCTCGGTGGGCGGGGTCGACGAACTTCGAGTAGGCCTCGACGCCGACGACCGCCGCGTACCGGGCGCCGGGGGTCGTGGCCAGCCAGGCGTGCGCGACCTTGGCCGCGAACAGCCAGCCGGAGCAGGCCGCGCTGACATCGAGTGCGACGGCGTTGCCGGCGCCGGTGAGGGCCTGGATGCGGCAGGCGGTGGCCGGCCCGAGTTCGTCGGGCGTGGAGGTCGCCGCGACGACGAGGTCGAGCCGCTCCGGCGGGATACCGGCGGCCTCGCAGGCGGCCAGTACGGCGGCCGCTGCCAGGTCCGAGGCGGCCTCGTCGGGTGCGGCCCGATGCCGTTCGACCACGCCGGTGCGCTCGGTGATCCAGGTGGCCGAGACCCCGGCGGGCGGGCCGACCTCGTGGTTGCCTCGGACCTCGGCGGGCAGGTACGTGCCCATGCCCAGGACGCCGGTCATGGGGGGCTTCCTTCGGTTCACGACGTGCTCCCGGTGCGATCGGAGGAGCCGGTGGAGGAGCCGGTGGAGAAACTGGTGGAGGAACTGGCGGGGGCGCCGGCGGAGGCACCATGGGCGGCCAGGAGCGCGGCGGCGTAGTCGGGCTCGTCGAGGGCGGTACGGGCGAGGCCGGCCCCGGGGTCGAGGGCGGCCACGATGTCCGGCAAGGCCTGACGCAGCCGGTCGCACAGGGCGTCCATGGCGGCAGGCAGGGCGCGCACCGCCGAGGGGGTGAGCACGCCGGTCGCCAGCAGGGGACCGGCCAGGCACCGGGCCTGGCGCAGGCCGTCGAGCGCGGCGAGGTCGGCCGCCCGGGGAACGGGCCACCCGCGCCCGTGCGCGGCGCTCCCCTCCACCGCGGCCTCGGCCGCGAGCCGGCGGGCCTGGACGTCCCCCAGCTCCAGGGCGTCCTCCAGCAGCGGGTTCCACAGGTCCAGGTCGCGGTGGAGCGAACGGTGGGGCGAGCGGCGCAGCGCCTCGGTACGGGCCGAAGCCGCGGCGGCGAGGTCGTCGGCGAGCCGGTCCTGCAGCGCGGTGACGACCGAGGGCCACCACGCCGCGTCGGTCGGATCGGACGGGAACTGGCCCTGGTCTGACGGAAACCGGCCCGGGCCGGCCGGCCCGCGATCGGGGCGTGCCCGCTCCTCGGCGAGGGCGCGGCCGGCGTCGAGCAGGATGAGGGTGTTGTCGCCGCCGGCGTTGTCGAAGGCGCGGGCGAAGCCGAGGTAGCCCGGCAGCCGGTTGTGGTCGAAGAGGCCCGACACCCCGCAGCGGTGCTGGAGGGAGTCGACGAGGTCCGCCACGGCCCGGGTGCTGTGCGCCTTGTAGAGGGCGAGCGAGCGGTCGACCGCGGCCCAGGGCGAGAAGGTCATCGCCGTGCCCGGCCCGTCGGAGGGGCTTGCGGCGCGCAGGCCCGCCCACGTGGACAGGGCCGCCCGGGCGGTGCAGCGCAGGGAGAAGGCGGCGGCCAGCGCTCCGACGACGGCGTGCTGCTGGGTGCGGTACTCCAGGACCGGGCTCCCGGGCGCCAGCCGGCCGTGCGAGCGGCGGCCCGCGCTGAACCGCCAGGCCATCGCCGCGCTGCGGCCCGCCAGGCCGGCCATCGCGGACGGCAGGGTGGCCCACAGCCCCTGGCCGCAGCTCAGGGTCCGCTGGAGGCGGGCGTCGGCGCTGGGCTGAGGGTCGTGCAGCACGCCCGTGGCGTCGATCCCGGCCCCGTCCGCCAGCCAGCGGTCGTACGGGATTCGGGCGCCGTGGAACCGGACGAGGCCGTAGGGCAGCGGGAGCGCGCCCACCGGGAGCGGGCCGGAGACCGACACACCCGGTGCCGGGCGGCCGTCGGCCCCGGTGATGTCGACGAGGAAGGAGAACACTCCCCCGTCCCGGGCGCCCGTCAGCAGCCGTGCGCAGACCACCGCCTGCTGGGGCAGGCCGAGCGCCGCGACGGAGGAGAACTTCGCGGCCCGGTGGTCCGGGGTGTGCAGTGTGAACGCGCGGCGGACCGGGTCGAACCGGGCCTCGGTACGGATCCCGAGGTGGCTGCCGGCGTCGCCGATCTCGGTGACCAGGAAGGAGCCCTTGGTGCGTGCGTGCGCGAGGGCGCCGTCCGGGTCCGCGGCCTTGCCGCCCAGGAGAACCAGCGAGCCGACGCACAGGGTGTAGTGGGAGAGGAAGGTCTGGTAGAGCGATGGATCCGCCAGTGCCGTCGCCTCGCTGAGTGCGGCCAGCAGCTCCGCGTCGGCGACCACCTCGGCCGCCGGCGGCAGCGAGGCCGCCAGACGGGCCAGCCGCCGGTGCGCGCTGACGTCCGTGCGCAGGGCTGACGCCCCGTGTTCGGCCCGGTGGTCCGCCAGGAGCTGTCTGAACTCCGCGGCCCGCCGGGGAGGGAGCAACGCCGAGAGGCGGGTCAGGACGTCGATCGCGTCGGCCTCCTCGCCAGGCCTCCGTTCAGTGTTCATGAGTCTCCCCGTGCGGCCGTCGTGGTCGGGTGGTGGTGGTGCGACGTGCCCTCCCCCGGCGCGGCGGGAGGCGGGCAGGAGCGCGGGGGCTCCAGCGGCGACTGGGGCGGGGACGGAGGGCCGGTCGGCCACGGACCGTCGGCGACCGGCGCGAGCGCGTCCTGCCGCGGGTCGATCCTGCGCACGCTGTTCGTCAGCGTGCTGCCGGTGCCCGCCTCGACGACCAGCGAGGCGTCCGCCAGCGCCGCGCCGAACACCGCGGGCAGGTCGAAGGGCCTGACCAGGCAGGCGGACAGCGCGCTCGGCAGGTCGCTGTCCGCGCGGTAGAGCCGGCCGGCCACCGCCGAGTACACCGGTCGGCGCGGCGGGGACAGGCGCAGCCGTCGGGCGAAGTACGCGAACGCACCGGCCTCGTGGACGAGAGCCGGGTGGTGGCTCATGAACGGGAGCCGCAGCCGCTGCACCCCCACGCCGTGCGCCGTCGCCGACCGTTCGACGACGGCGAGCCCGTCGAGCGGGCCGGAGACCACCGTCTCCCCGCCGTGGTTGACACAGGCCACCACCACGCCCGTGCCCGGCCCGGCGGCCGCGAGCAGCCGGCGGGCTGTGGCCGGGCCCGTGCCCAGCAGTGTCATGCCGCCACCGTGGCCGGTCAGCAACTGCCCGAGCCGGCAGGCCAGCCGGGCCCCGTCGGCGACCGAGCAGCATCCGGCCGCGGTCAGCGCGGGGATCTCGCCGAAGCTGACCGCCAGGAGACGGTGCGCCCGGCAGCCGTCGGCTTCGAGTGCCCGGTGCACCGCCAACGACACACCGAACAGCGCGAGTTGTACGGTCCCGGGCGGCTCGGCGGCCAGCGCGCCGGTGCTGAGCGGGGAGCCGCCTGTCAGTTGGGAGCCACCACCCGAACGGGAGCCGCCTGTCAGTTGGGAGCCGCCTGCCAGCCGGGGGCCGATCGGTGCCACCCCGAACTCGGCGGCGACCACGTCGGCCTCCTCGAAGACCTCGGCGACCGCGCGTGCCAGCGACCCGACGCGGGGAAGCGTCCGCAACAGCGGGGTCAGACTGAAATCCCCCTGCCCGGGGAACATGTGAACGAACTTTTCGATGGCCGTGGGACTCTGCGGACGCTGCGGGCCGGACATCACGGATTCCGCCTCCACCCTGGGGCACGCTCGAAGGAAACGCCCCGACGTCACTGATGGTGGAGTCTGCGGCCGCGCTCGCGGGCGCTTTTCGACGGCCGGCCCGTCAAGCTTTTCCGGGCGTCAACTTTCAAAGAATTAAACCGAGTTGAGAATCCCATTCGGGTATCCCGGCGGCACCGCGAGCGGATAGCATGGCGGGATGTGCGCAGCGCGACCGCGTACCGCGGAGGCCGGACCGGGCCGCCGTGAGCGCGGCGTCGACGACCCGCCGGGAGAGACATGGCCGTCCGCCGTGTGCCCAACGCCCGCCTTCGCGAACTCCTCGAAGAAGCCCAATGGACCGGAGAGCAACTGGCCCGGGCCGTCAATCAGATCGGCACCGAATCCGGATGGGCCCGGGCCTACGGGCGCGCCTCGGTGCACCAGTGGCTCACCGGAGCTGTTCCCCGCAAGCCCGTCCCCCACCTCGTCTGCGCGGCGCTGGGCCGTCGGCTCCGACGGCCCGTCACCCTGGCCGACGCCGGATTCGGCGGCCCGCCACCGGACGCCCCGCCGCCGGATTCCCCGGCGGTGCTCGCACGGCTCGCTGCGGCGGCCGTCACACCCGATCGCCACGGGAGCCTCCTCTCCTACCAGCCGCCGCCCGCCCCGTCCGGAAGCCCGACCGGCCTGACCGAAGCCCCGAGCGGCCCGTCGGTACCCGCGGGCGCAAAGGCGCCCCCGCCCCAGCCGGACGCGCTCGCCCTGCTACTGCCCGTCTTCTCCGCGATCGACCGCGTCCACGGCGGAGGCCAGGCCCGCACCGCACTCGCCGCGTTCCTCTCGACCACGGCGGCGCCCATGCTCGCCGCACCCGCCCCGCCCGTCCGGCACTTCGGCATCCTCGGAGCCACCGCCCGACTGTGCTACCTGTGCGCCTTCATGCACGTCGACGACGACCTCAACGGCCTCGCCGGCCAGTACTACCGCCTCGCCCTCGACCTGGCCCGGCACGCCGGCGACACGGCCGCCCAGGCGATGACCCTGCGCGCCATGGCCACCCAGGCCTACGAACTCGGCCACCGGCGCCAGAGCCTGCGCCTGGCGCAAGCCGCCGCCGACTGCCGCATCAGCTCCTCGGCGCCGCGGCTGCGCGCCTCCGTCCTGGGGCAACTCGCCCTGTCCGAGGCCGCCGTCGGCGATCGGACGGCCGCGCTGCGCCACATCGGCGACGCCCGCGACCTCCTCACGAACGCCACGGGCCCGCCGCCGCCGATCGGCGACTACCACCGCGCCTCGTGGGACCACCAGCGGGCCCTCGTCGGAGTCGAACTCGGCGACCCCGCCGGGGCGATCAAGCTCCTGGAGGTGTCCGCCGCCCGCAGGCCCCGGGGCGAGTCCCGCTCCCGTGCCGTCATCCTCAGCAGGCTGGCCGAACGGCAGCTGGCGGCCGGGCACATCGAAGCCGCCTGCGCCACCTGGCACGAGTTCCTCGACGTCTACCCGCTGCTGGCTTCCCGCCGGGCCCATCTGGCCAGGGCGCGGATGCCCGGGCTCCTGCTCCCCCACCGCCGACGGCCGGCCGCGGACCACCTCATCCAACGGGCCACCGCCCTCGGGCGCGTCTGACGATTCGCGCCCGCGGCACCGTCCGGGCCTTCTCCCCGTCAGGGCCGGCGCGGAGTCCGCGCGAGGACGTCGGTCGCGACCTCCGTGACCGTACGGTGGTAGGCCACGCTCACCGGCCCCAGGCCGCCGATCACCCCGACCACCGCGTCCGTCGCGTCTCCAGCGCCCTCGGCCGCCCGCAGCGGGGCGATCACACCGACAGTCGCCGCCGCCGCGATCTCCTCGGGCCGCAGGGCGTTCAGACCGTTGAACGCCACGAACGCGCCGGAGCGGATCGACGCCGCCACGGCGCTGCTGGCGGAGACCAGTACCAGGTCGCTGGACTCCGCCACCGCGCGGACGGCGCGCCGCCGGTCGGAGGAGCGGTAGCACCACTGATCGGGGTGCTGGCCCCGAAGCAGCGGGAACCGCACGCGCAGCACCCCGAGGATCTCCGCGACCTCCTCGACCGGTGAGCACGGGTGCTGGACGAAGGACAACCGCTCGGGATCGACGGACCGCAGGGCCCGCGCCCCGGCCGCATCCGGCACCCGGACCCACCCCGCCTGCTGCGCGCCCGTCTGCTGCGCGGCGGGGCCGGCCGGGGCGAAACCGCCGCAGCCGAGCACGAGGACCGTGTCCCCGCGCGCCTCGTACTGCCGGACGGCGGCCCACGTCGCGGCCGCCCGCGGACACTCGGCCTGCCCCGCGCCCCCTGCGGACGGGGGAAGCCGGTTCAGGGGCTGGGACGGGACGACCGGGGTCGGTCCGCACGCGGGCTCCGACGCGCAGACGATCAGCCGTCTGGTCCGCACCGTGGCCGACCAGACCCGGACGGCCTCCGCCGCCACCGCCTCCTGGCGGGCCGGAGCGATCACGGCGATCCCCACCACGGCCCCGTCCAGGTCGATGTAGGTCGTGGCGAACAGCCGCCCGCCCCGGCCCGCCGGCAGGATCCCGCCGGCACCGATCCGGGAGGCGAACCCGCGCTCGTGGAGCCACCCGGCCACGAGCGGGGCCGCCGGGCAGGTCACCGGTCCGCGCGTCGGATGGACGTAGCCGGACAAGACGGTGATCGGACCGTCAGGGCCCGATGCCACGTCGGACTGCTCCGTCAACCGGGACCGGTTCATGCCGGCTCCTCCCAAGGGTGGCTGGCCACGTCGTTCGGCTCCGGCGAAGATCGCGGATGCCGTTGGTGATCTTCCGAGTGTGCCCGGTGAAGCCGCGCCGGCGAGCTGCGGACAGCGCCGTGGACAGAGGTGTCGCCGACGGGCGTCCGACAGCACTCCGGCGACGGCAGCGGGGGCCGGAGCGGGCGACGGGCCGGGTGTGAAAGTCGGATTCTCCATGAATCCGACCCGCCAGTGAGCCACATGCGAATGGAAGTCGCATTGTCCTGGCGGTCGGACGGCCGGAATCCACTCCACAGCACGACGATTCACCGGCGACACGATTAACCTGAACGCCACATTCGGACAAGAAGTCGAGTCGACCACACGAACCACGAACTCCCTTACTTTCGAGCCGAGTTGAACCAACCTCCGACCGGTCACGCCGGACGCCCCGGCGAACCCCCGGAGTTCGGGGCAAAGGTTCCGTGCGCACGCGAATAGTCCAGCCCGCGACGGCCTGCGTGGCGCGATGCCACCGGCGCTGGAATATTGCTAGAAGTGACGGCAGTCACACGCAATGGAGTTCGATGTGCGCTTCGCGACGCGCGATGTCCGCCGCTCGGTCATCGTCAGCCTCATGGGTACCACGCTCGTCTGGTACGACTTCTTCCTCTACGTCAACGCTTCCGTACTGGTCTTCAAGCACCAGTTCTTCCCCTACCTCTCGCCCTTCGCGGCGACGCTCACCGGCATCGGCCTCTACGGGGCCGCGCTGGTGGCACGGCCGGTCGGCGGGGCGTTCTTCGGGCACCTCGGCGACCGCCACGGCAGGCGCCCCGCCCTGGTCGGCGCGCTGCTGCTGACCGGGGCCTCCACCGGCCTGGTCGGGCTGCTGCCCGGCTACGGCCAGATCGGCTTCGCCTCCCCCCTCCTGCTGGTCACGCTGCGCCTGCTCCAGGGGCTCGGCCTGGGCGGTGCGTGGGGGGCCGCCACCGTCGTCGCGCACGAGTGCGCCGAACCGGGTCGCCGGGGGCTGGTGTCGAGCTGGGCCCAGATCGGCGCGCCGGCGGGCAACCTGCTGGCGTTCGGGGCCATGACGGCGGTCTCCGGTGCGCTGACCCCCGCCCAGTTCATGACCTGGGGCTGGCGACTGCCCTTCCTGCTCTCCGCCGTGCTGGTGGTGGTGGGGCTGTGGGCCCGGGCGCGGATCGAGGAGACCCCCGCCTTCCGGGCGCTCACCCTCACCGGGGCCCGCAGCAGGCGGCCGGTCATCGAACTGATCGCCCGGCACCGCAGGAAGCTGCTGATCACCACGGCGATCACCGCCGGAGCCGACGTCGTGCTCTTCGGCTTCTCGTTCAACTACGTCCTCACCCTGCTGCGCGTCGCCGGCCTGTCGCTCAACGCCCTGATCGCGCTCTCGCTCCTCGCCCCGCTCGCGCTGATCGCCCTGATCCCGTTCTTCGGCGCGCTCTCGGACCGCTACGGGAGACGGCGCGTCTGCCTGGCCGGGACCATCACCACGGCGGTCTGGGCCGCCGCGTTCGCGCCCCTGCTGCGCTTCGGCTCTCCTCCGGTCCTGGTGCTCGCCTACCTGCTGTCGCTGGTGGGCTTCGCCGCGATGTACGCCCCCCAGGCTGCCCTGGTCTCCGAGCTCTTCCCGAGCCGTGTGCGCCTCAGCGGAACCGCCGTCGGCTACCAACTGGGCGGACTCCTCGGCGGCACCCTCGCCACCTACCTGACCGCCGAGGCCACCGACTGGTTCAAGTCCCCGTCCGTGACCCCGCTCTACGTCCTCGCCGTCCTGGTGGTCAGCGGTACGGCGCTCCTCACCCTCGCGCGCCACGGCGAGGACGACGGCTCCCCCGCAGCGGCCGGGCCCTCGGACTCCGGGTTCCCCACCCCGTCGAGCCGTCCCACAGCCCCGGCCCCCGGACTCCCCGGGTGAGCCGGCCCCCAGCACCACCGGGCTCCCCCACCCCAAGAAAGGCACGACCCCATGAAACACCCCATCGGTATCGCGGCCGCCGCCCTCACGGCCGGCACCCTGGTCGGCGGACTGCTCGTGTTCGACACCTCCGCCGTCGGAGTGCCCCAGGTCATCACCTGTGAGGACAGCTTCACGATGACCTTCAGCTCCGGCCTCACCCTCGTCCCCCAGGACAACATCACGGCCACCCTCGGCAACCCCAAACTGCTCAACTGCACCGGTGACGCCCCCATCACCCAGGCGGACTACGTGGGGACCGGCCTCGGCAACGGCGTGACCTGCGCGGCCGGCAGCTACCAGAACGCGCCCGGCACCCTGCAGCGCGTCACCTGGGAGACCGCGAACGGCCAGCCCACCACGGAGGACCCGGGCACCACCGACTTCACCTGGGACATGCAGCCGATCCAGGACCTGCTCAAGTCGAGCAACCCCCTCAG
This sequence comes from Kitasatospora sp. NPDC058478, assembly GCF_042720345.1. Classification (NCBI taxonomy): domain Bacteria; kingdom Bacillati; phylum Actinomycetota; class Actinomycetes; order Kitasatosporales; family Streptomycetaceae; genus Kitasatospora; species Kitasatospora sp. NPDC058478. Next base: position 49,051 of record NZ_JBHXML010000032.1, read on the forward strand.
CGGCGGCATCACCGCGGGCCGCTACAAGGGCGCCACCTGGACGGTGGTCCTCGACCCGGTCAAGTCCAACATCGACCTCACGGCCTGCAGCACCCCGACCGGCCTGAAGTCGATGACGCTGGACGGGACGGTCACCATCACGCTGCCCACCGGCACGCAGTCCCCCACGCCGACACCGACCTCCACCTCCAGCCCGACTTCCACCGCCACCCCCACGCCCACCGCCACACCCACGGCCACCCCCACGGCCAGGCCCATGCCCGTCCCCTTCGTCCCCGCGCAGGACGCCTGATCCCGAACGGGCGCCCCACCGCCGCGCTCCCGCAAGCCCCGCCCCTCGCTGCGGAGAGGGCGGTGCCCGGCGAACTCGGGCCGGGCGGGACGAGCCTCCTGGACACGGCGGCCTGACGAAGCGCTGGGCCCCGACGCCGATCAAGCGGCGCCGGGGCCCAGTCCGCTGTTCTAGAAGGTGAGGGTGATGCAGCCGTTGCCGCCCGCAGCGCCCTCGGTGCCGTCCTCGCCGGGGGTCTGGGGGTCGTCGAAGTTGCCGACGTAGTCCTGGCCGTCGCCACCGTCCCCGCCGTCCCCGCCGTCGCCGGTGCCCACGGGGCAGGCGGCCGACACAGGAGCCCCCGCTGCACCGCCTTCGCCGCCCACGCCGCCCGTGCTGCCGGGGACGGTGTCGCCGACGGTGGCCGGTGTCACGTCGACGCCTTCCTCACCACCGGCGCCGAGGTCACCGTCGGATCCGCCCGTGCCACTGGGCCCTCCGCCCTTGCAGGCGGAGGCGGGGACGCTCCCTCCGCCGTGGCCTCCCTCGCCCCGGGCGCCTCCGAGCACACTGCCCGCGCCCCCGCCACCGGGGCTTGACCCGCCGTCCACGGCTGCCAGGACGACTGCGCCGCCGGTGAGGGTGGATCGGCCCCCGGCGCCCCCGGCGCCGCCGTCGGCGCCCGGGTCGGTCTCCTCACCGGCGACACCTCCCGCTCCACCGGCTCCGCCGCTGCCGACGGTGAGGGTCAGCACGTCGCCGGGGGTGACGGCCAGGGTGCAGGTGACCCGGGCCCCTCCTCCGCCGCCGCCTCCCGCCCCGCCCCCGCCGCCGCTCTTGAAGAGGCCGGTGCCACCTCCGCCGCCCCCGCCGCCTCCCCCGGCACCCGACGCGACGAGGGTGACGGTGATGCCGGTGACACCGTCCGGGACGGTGAACGTGGCGTCGGTGGTGAAGGTCCGGGTGGTCGCGTCCCGGGCGGGCGCGGTTGCACCGACGGGCAGCACCAGCGCCCCCGCGAGGCAGCCGGAACCGAGGGCGGCGCGCACCCTCCGGGGGCGGGCAGGCCTCACACGGGCTCCGGCTGTCACCCAATCGTCGTAGCTCATGCTCAAACAGTGCTGTGGCCGCGGTCCTCCCGCGACGCCGGAGTGGGGATCGGGTGACCCGACCCGTCCGCGGCGGGGCGCCCGCACCGGCCACCTGGCCGCCCCGTCCCGCTGTCCGAGTGAGACACGGAGCGCGCCGGTGCCGCACAAATGCCGGTTGATCGAGTACCGACGATCCTTGGCCCCAAGGCACAGCGCCGATGGACAGAGAGTAAGGACGACTGATGAGACGTTTGATGGTGGCGGCCCTCGTGGGCGGGTTGCTGTCGGTGGCGATCCCCGGCGTGGCCGGAACCGCACAGGCGACGGAGGTCCTGGACAACCTGACCTGCACAGGGCCGGCGACGTTGACGTTCAAGAACCCGGTGACCGACGCGGCGGCATCGAACTCGTACACGCTCGAAGGCAGTCTCGACGACTGTTACAGCGCCGCCGGAACCAACTCGAACGTCGGCCATGGCACGATCTCCTCGGTCGCCACCGGGACGTTCTCCTGCGAGTCCTACCATCCCTTCTCCGGAACGGCGACCTTCACCTGGTACGACGTCAACAACAGGGTCCTCGGCCGCACCACCGTCTCCTTCAAGGGCGGGGAGAAGGGCAACTCGGGTGGCAGCGAGGTGACCAACGACGAGACCGGCATCTCGGACGTGACCAGCACCCTCCTGCCCCTCAACAGCTACCAGGGCAGCTTCGACCTGTCCGGCATCACCGGCTCCTGCGACACCGGAGTGACGGCCCTGACCGGGAAGCACGAGGTGGACTTCAGCCTCGCCTCGCTCTGAGCGCACAGCACGCGCTCCCGCGCCCCCGGGCACCGTCCGACGCCCGGGGGCTCGCCATTCCAGTGGCCACTGCTCGGAAGGGCACCGTTGCCGCGTCGACTCCGGCACGGTGACGGACCGGATGCCGTCAAGCGCGTTGACCGAGCTGCGACATGACTACGTGTCATGGTACGAACCGTTGGGCTGGAGCCCGCTTCACCGCTACGTGCCGATGGAGGTGCAGACATGGTCGATGGAATCCGCGAAGAGGACGAGTCCGGCGGGCCGGGGGCAGCACCGGTGGCACGCCGAAGCCTCCTCCGGGCCGCAGGACTGGGTGCCGCCGTGGTGGGCCTGGGCGCAGCCGTGCCTGCGGGAGCCGCAGCCGAGGACCGGTCCGCGACCCCCGCAGGCACCACCCGCCGGCCGGATGTGCTGAACAGCGTGAACCTGTACTGCTCGGCGGACGCGGGCACCTACATGGGCGGCGGGACGGCCACCGTGCAGGTCACGGTCGGCAACTTCAGCAGCGCCGCGGCCACCGGACCGGTGTCGCTGAAGGTCATCACCCCGTTCCACGCCAACGTCGCGTCGCTGCCCTCCGTCAGCGGCGCCACCTCCCGCTGGCTGTACCAGAACAGCGCGCCCGACGTGCCCTCCGTCATCCAGGTCTCGTTCAACGGCTTCCCCGCGAACGCGGCCGTGACCGTGCCCGTCACCTTCACCCTGCTGCCCGCCGCCCCCAACATCCCCCCGATCGGCCGGGCGATCTTCACCACCGACGCGAACAACACCACCGACATGGACAGCGATCTGACCCGCAACGTGTGGGAGTTCGGCTTCGTCCGCTCCAGCCTGGCCACCCCGCCCCCCGGCAACGCCAACCTCTACTTCACCTCCCCCCAGCTGCCCCTGATCGCCGGAGGCGCGTCGGCCGAGATCCCGTTCCACTTCTTCAACGGCGCCGGCACCCTGTTCGACGGCACCCAGAGCCCCGCGAACTTCACCTTCTCCACCCCCTTCTACACCCAGGTCCCCACCGCCGGCCGCCCGCCCGGCCTCACCGCGCTCTACGAGAACAACGACCCCGCCATCCCCTCCGTCTACCGGCTCTCCGTCCCCCCGGGACTCGGCTCCCTCGGCCCGCAGACCCCCGCCACCATCGGCATCCCCTTCCTGATGCAGAGCGGCGGCCCGAGGGAGTACACCGTCTCCTCCGCCATGATCACCCCCACCGGCGGCGACACCCAGGGCGACCTCACCATCGCCCACCACCACTTCGGCATGGTCTCCGTCATCAACACCGCCGTGTAGCCCGGTCGGATCACCGGCCTTGCTCCCGGTGTCCTGCGCCGGACCTCCGGCGCAGGACACCAGTACTCCGAGCCCGCTCCGCACGCCTCCGAGCGCCGGGCCCTCTCGGAACCCGCTCGCGCGCTCACTCCACCGCTTCCAGGCCCGGCAACGGCGCCGGACGGGGCCCGCTGGGCGCCGCCTGCCGCCGCAAGCGCGGTGCCCACCAGTTGAGTTCACCGAGCAGGCGCATGGTGGCGGGGACCAGCAGCATGCGCACCACGGTGGCATCGACGGCGACGGCCACCAGGACACCGAGGGCGATCTCCTTCACGGTGACGACGGGGCTGGTCGCGAAGGCCGCGGCGACCAGCACGATCAGGGCCGCTGCGGCCGAGATCAGCCCGCCGGTGCGCCCGAGGCCGGTCACCACGGCGCTCGCGTTGTCCATGCCGCCGCGGTGGAGCTCGCGGATCTGCGCGATCAGGAAGAGTTCGTAGTCGACGGAGAGCGCGAAGACGAACATCAGCATGATGGCGGCCTCCAACGCGCCGACGTACCCGGTGGGTTGGAGGCCCAGCAGCCGGGCGCCATGGCCGTCCTGGACGGTCCAGGTGACGGCCGCGAAGGCGATGCCGAGGGACATCGTCGTGGTGATGACCGCCTTGAGCGGGACCAGCAGCGACCGGAAGGCCAGGAAGAGCAGGCCGAGCGTGACCACCAGCAGGTACCCGACCAGTGCCGGGAGCCTGGCCTTCAGGGTGTCCAGGACGTCGACGTTGGCCGCGGCCGGTCCGCCGACCAGGACGCGGCCGCCGTCGGGCGGGTCGAGCGCCCGCACGGCGCGCACCAGTTGCCCGGCGGCGGGAGCGTCCGGAGCCGCGTCGGTGGTGACGGTCAGTATGGCGCTGTGCGCGGTGCTGACGCGCAGCCGGACGTCCTGGGCGTTCGGCAGTCCGGCGAGCCGCTGCTGCCAGCGGGCCAGTGCGGCCTTGCCCGGCTGGCCGCCGATGTCGTCCCGCAGGTGGGCGACGACCTGGAGTTGGTCGAGCGCGGCCGCCGGGAAGTCCTCGTGCAGCAGTTCCTGGGCTCTGCGGCTGGCCGCCCCGGCGGGCAGGGTCCGCTGATCGCTCGCGGCCAGGTGCAGGCCGACGACCGGGGCGCTCAGCACCGCGATCATCGCGACGGCGGCGGTGAGCCAGGCCCACGGATGGGTGACGGCGCTCCGGCCGAGCCGGTACCAGAACCCCGTCTCCTCGCCCTCCGCCCAGGCACGTCCGAGACCGGCCCGTCCGAAGCCCGGCAGCCGGACGCACCCGGCCTCGACGCCCGGGCCGAGCACGGCCAGTACGGCGGGCAGCATGGTGAGGCTGACGGCGCCGGCCAGCGCGACGGTGACGGCGGCGCCGATGCCGAGGGAGCGGGTGATGGGGAACGGAAGCAGGGTCAGGCCCAGGACGGCGAGCGAGATGGCCGTCGCGGAGTAGAGCACGGTGTGCCCGGCGGTGGCCATGGTGGCGGCCACGGCCCGGTGCGGGTCGCCCCGGTGGCGCAGCTCGCGCCGGAAGCGGACGACGACGAACAGGGCGTAGTCGACGGACAGCCCGAGAGCGATCATGACGACGACGTTGCGGGTGACGTAGCTGACCGGCACCAGTGGGGCGAGCACGCGCAGCACCGCGAAGGACAGCGTGAGGCTCGCGCCGGCCACGGCCAGCGGCAGCAGGGCCGCGGCGAGGCTGCCGAAGAAGAGCAGCAGCAGCAGGAACAGCAGGGGGAAGACGTAGAGTTCGGCCCGGGTGAGGTCGTCGTCGACGGTGCGGTCCAGGTCGGCCTGGAGCGGGACCTGCCCGGCGTAGGCGACGGTGAGTCCGTCGGCGTGCAGCAGCCGGCGCAGCCGCTCGTAGGAGGCGGTCTTGGCCTGGTCGCCGGTGCCGGCCAGTCCGACGACCACGCAGGCCGCGTGCCCGTCGGTGGAGAGGAGTTCCCGCTTGCCGGTGTTCCAGTAGTGCTGGGCACCCGTCAGCACGGATCTGGGCACCTCGGCGAGCGCGGAGCGCACGGCTTCGCCGAACTCCAGGTCGTCCACGGTGAGGGTCTCGCTGCGGAAGACCACGATCGTGCTGGTCCCGCCCGCGTTGTAGTGGTGCTCGATGGCTTCGAGCGCCCGGCTGGACTCGGCCCCTTGGTTGGTGAAGCCGCCGTGGGACAGCCGCGCGGGCAGCCCGGCCCCGACGACCGCGGCGACGGCCAGCAGCAGGGCGGTGGTCCACAGCACCGCCCAGCGGTGGCGGGCGACGAGTGCGCCGAGCCGGGCCCCGGTGCCGTCGGGCGGCGCCGGGGTGGCTCGGACCGTACCCGCCCGGGGGTCAGTCCCGGCGCAGGGCGAGGACGACATTGTGGCCTCCGAAGCCGAAGGAGTGGCTGAGCGCCGCGTCGATGCGCTGCCGGCGCGCCGTCCCGGTGACGCAGTCGATGTCGAACTCGGCGATGTCGGGGGTGAGGTTTGCGATCGGCGGCACCAGCCCGCGTTCGATGGTCAGCACGGTGAGCGCCGCCTCGATCGCGCCGGCCGCGCCGAGGCTGTGGCCGAGCACGCCCTTGGGGGCGGTGACGCTGGGCTGGTGCGGCAGGGCGCGAGCGATCAGGCCGGCCTCGGCGGCGTCGTTGAGTGGGGTGGAGGTGCCGTGGGCGTTGACGTGGCCGATGTCGCCGGCGCCCAGGCCCGCGCTGCGCAGCGCCGTGCGCAGCGCCTGTTCCGCACCGGCGGCGCCCTGGGGCGGCGCGGTCGGGTGGTGGGCGTCGTTGCTGGCGCCGTGTCCGGCGAGCACGGCGCGCGCCCGGGCGCCGCGCGCCCTCGCGTCCGCGGCGCGCTCCAGGACGAGCACGGCGGCGCCCTCGGCCAGGACGAAGCCGTCCCGGTCGGCGGCGAACGGCCGGGAGGCGCCCGGTACGTCGTGCCCGCGTGCCGACAGGGTGCCCATCCGGTGGAACCCGGTCGCCACCAGCGGGCTGAGGGCGGCTTCGGCGCCACCGGCCAGGACGATGTCGCAGGACCCCGCGACCAGCAGGTCGTGGGCGATGGCCAGCGCCGTGGCACCGGAGGCGCAGGCGGTGGCGCAGGCGAGCGTGGGGCCGCGCGCGCCGAACTCCTGGGCCACCTCGCCGACGGCCATGTTGCCGATGACCATCGGGATCACCGTCGGCGAGACGTGGGCCGGCCCGCGCTGGTGGAGTCGGCGCAGTTGGTCCTCCCAGTGCGGCGCGCCGCCGAAGCCCACCCCGAGCACGACGGCGACCCGGGCGCCGTCCCACCCGCCGGTGTCCAGTCCCGCGTTCTGGACGGCCTCCCGGGCCGCGAGCAGCGCGAGCTTGCTGAACCGTCCGATCCGCCAGGCCTTCTTGCGCCCGACCGCCGTGTCCAGGTCCATGGCGGGGATGCGGCAGGAGAACGCCACCGGGGCGGCGTCGAGGTCCGGGTCCGGTGACGCGGTGGGTGTGCCGGCGCAGACCCGCTGCCAGGTCTCCTCAGCGCCGAACCCGGCCGGGGTGACCAGCCCCAGGCCGGTGACGGCGATCTCGGGGCGGTTCACGCGACCGGTTCGGTCGCGTCGCCGAGTCGGGCCTGGACGATCCGGGCGACGTCGATGAGCGTGCTCTGCCGGTCGGCGTCCTCCTGGCTGATCAGGATGCCGAACTCGTCCTGGAGCACGAAGGCGAACTCGGCCAGCGCGAGCGAGTCGACGTCCATCTCCTCGAACGTGGCGTCGGGGCTGATGGCGTCGGCGGATACGCCGAACCGCTCGACGAGCAGGGTCTGGGCGGTGTCGCAGACGTCGTCCACGGAGAGCGTCGTGTCCATAGCGGTGGTTCCTTTCCGGAGTGTGAGGGGGCGGGCTCAGCCGCCGGTGGTGCGGTGGTGACGGGTCAGCTCGGCCATGGCCTGGTCGAACGTGGTGGGCGGCTCGAAGCCGAGGTCGCGCCGGGCCGACGTGAGGTCGAACCAGTGCGGCCGGGTGAGCTGGTGGAGCAGGAACCGGCTGAGGCCGTGGTCGGTGTGGCGGCGGAGCACCGTCGTGGTGGCGTCGGCCAGTACGGCGGCGGCCAGGGCGACGGGGTAGGGCACCGGGCGCCAGCTCGCGCGGCGTCCGGCTGCGGCGAGGAGCCTGGCCACCACCTCGCGCAGGGGTCGCGGTTCGCCCTGGGCGATGAAGTAGGCCTGCCCGGCCGCCGGGTGGCCCGGTCGCAGCCGGTCCAGCGCGAGCAGGTGGGCGTGGGCCGCGGTGGAGAGGTGGCAGGTGTCGACGAGGTTGGTGCCGCGGCCCGGCATCAGCAGTCGCCCGGTTTCGGTCGCCCGCAGCAGGGCGGGCAGGAAGTGCGGGTCGCCGGGCCCCCAGATCAGGTGGGGCCGCAGCACCGTGGTGGCCAGGTCCGGGCCGTTGGCGGCGAGGACGGCCGCCTCGGCCTCGGCCTTGGTACGGGGGTAGGCGGCCGAGTGGTGCCGGGGCCCGGGCAGGGACTCGTCCGCTCCCGTGACGCCCTCGGGGGTGAAGGCCACGCTCGCGGTGGAGGTATAGACCAGTTGGCGGATGCCGAGGGCGCGGCAGGCGGTCAGCACGTGCCGGGTGCCGTCCACGTTGACCGCGCGGTACGGCCGCTCGGGGCCCCGGACGCCGGCCAGGGCCGCGTTGTGGATCACCGCCTCGCACCCGGCGAGGGCCCGCCGGACGGTACGCGGGTCGGCGATGTCGCCCAGGTGCTGGCGGACCCCGAGCCGCTCCAGCTCCGGGCTCCGGCGGCGGTTCAGCGAGACCACCTCGTCGCCGCGCCCGGTGAGGCGGCGGCACAGCTCCAGGCCGAGGAAGCCGCTGCCCCCGGTGACCAGGACCCTCATCGCCCGCCTCCCAGCACGCCGCCCGGGCGTCGTCGGCTCAGCCGGCGGCGGGCCCAGCGGGCGAGGCGGTCGCGGTCGACGCGCGAGTTGTGCCTCGGGTCGGTGGGCAGCCGGCGGTGGAGCAGGACGGCGGCGATCCGGTGGCCGCCCGGCACCGCCGACAGGGCGTGCCGAAGCCCCTGGAGGACGGCCGTCGCCGAGTTGGCCGCCGAGGGCGCCAACTCCACGCAGAGCACCGGTCGTTGACGGCCGGCCGGCCCGAGTCCGATCAGCGCGGTGCGGCCGATACCGGGCACCGCGTCGGCGATCCGCTCGACCACGGCGGTGTCGAGTGCGAACCCGGCTCCGTGCACCCGGTGCGCGGAGCGCCCGAGGAACCACAGCCGGCCGCTCTCGTCGAGCCAGCCGAGATCGCCGGTGCGGTGCAGCACGTCCTCGCCGGTGCCGACCTTGGCGGCCGCGTTCGCTCCCGGGCGAGCGTGGTAGGCCCGACTGACCTGCGGGCCGCCGACCGTGATCTCTCCGTAACTCCCTTGTGGAACCGGCCTGTTGTATGACACGGGGCCGACCGGCACCAGGATGTGGGCCGCGATGCCGGGCACCGGGCGGCCCAGGCAGACCCCGCGGTGGGCGTGCCGCGGTTCCGCGTGCGCGGCGGCCAGTTCGGTGCTGTCGATCACGCTGACCGGCAGGCACTCGGTGGCGCCGTACGCGCTGAGCAGCGTCGCCTCCTCCGGCAGCGCCCGGCGCAGCGCACGCACCAGCCGTTCGGACGGCGGGGCGCCGAAGGAACAGGCCAGCCGCACCGGGGCGAGCGACAGTCGGCCGTGCTCGCACTCCCCGGCCAGGGCCCGCAGCACCGCCGGGGAGGCGCACACCACCGAGGTGAAGTGTTCGGTGACGGCCCGCGCCAGGTCGGCGCCCCGGGTGCGGGCCGGTCTGAGGTGGTTCACGGCCGGGACGACGGTGGTGGCGCCCGTGGCGGGCCCGAACAGGGCGAAGGGCAGGAACCCGGCGAGCAGTACCTCCCCCGGGCCCAGCCCCAGCAGCCCGGCGAGGGAGCGGACCTGGGCGGCCAGCTGCCGGTGCTCGTACTCCACGCCCTTGGGCGCTCCGGTGGAGCCGGAGGTGAAGGCGATCAGCGCGAGCGAGGCCGCGGGCGGCGGGCTCGGCCACGGCGGCTCCGGCTGGTCGGGCTCCGGCCTGGGCGCGCGCGGTCGACGGCCCGTGAGCAGCGAGACGGTGACGTGCGGGCGGGCCCAGCCGAGCAGCAGCCGGGCCAGCTGGGCGAGCGGGTCGCCGATGAACACCTCGGGCCGCGTCTCGTCCAGACAGGCCCGCAGCGCCGGACGGGGCAGCGCCGGGTCGATCAGCACCGGCACCGCACCGAGGGCGAGCAGCCCGTACACGGTGGTCACCAGGTCGTACGGGTCGCGGGCCATCACCACGGCCTTCTGCCCGGCGCCGACGCCCGCCTCGCGCAGTTCGCGGATGCGCGCCCGGCAGGCGGCCTCCAGCGTCGCGAAGTCGACGGTGTGCCAACGACCGCGCGGAGCGGGCCAGACGAGCGCGGTGCGGTCCGGCTGCAGGCCGGCCCAGCCGGCCAGGTGGGCGGCGAGCGTCTCCGGCCAGGCGTCCTGCTCCTTGGTCGCCCCGGGGACCGCGCTCACCACCGCAGGGCCATGACGCCGAGGCTGGTACCGCTGGCCAGGCCGAGGATCCCCACCAGATCGCCCTCGTGCAGCCGGCCCTGCTCCTGCGCGAGTGCCAGCTGCAGCGGGATGGTGGCGGTGGCGACGTTGCCGTAGTCGGGAAAGGTGGAGATCACGGCCTCGGCGGGGATGCCGGCAGATGAGCAGAGGTCGCGGGCCATGGCCACCGAGGGCTGGTGGACGCAGAACAGCGCGCAGTCGGCCACGGAATCGATCAGCTCGCCCGCGGCCTTGAAGGCCTGTTCCCGCAGCTCCGCGAAGGAGGCCGTCAACGCGGCGTCGTCGACGTCCAACTCGTGCATCCGGCCGGTGGCGTACGGGCTGCGCAGTACCGCACTCGGCCACGCGGCCGGGTTGGCGAAGAACCGGCTGCCGAGGATGCCGGGCCGTTCGCTCGCCTCCACCAGCACGGCCGCCCCCATGTCGCCCAGCGTGAGACTGGCCAGTGCCGATGCGAGCCGACCGCGGTCCGGAACGCGCCAGCGGGTGATCCGGCTGGGCGTCTCCCCGGTGACCACCAGCACCCGCCGGTAGGAACCGAGCCTGATCAGCGCGTCCACGCTCTCCAACGCGCTGAGCACGCCGTTGCAGGCGTTCATCAGATCGAAGACCGGTGCCGTGACACCGAGTTTGGCGGCCACCACGTTCGCGGTCGCCGGCTCGTCGAGGTCCTTGGTGATCCCGGTGTAGACGAGCAGGTCGATCGCCTCGGGCGGGAGGCCGGCGTCGCGCAGGACGGCGGCACCCGCCCGGGCCGCCAGGTCCGAGGGCAGCTCCCCCGGCGCGGCCACGCACCGCTCGCGCAGCCCGAACATGTGCTCCAGCAGTCCCGCCGGCAGCGCGGCCCCTGGGCTCTGCCGGCGCAGTTCCTCCTCGATCTCGCGGGAACTCTGACGGGCCTCGGGGACATGGACCCGCACGAGACTGATCCTGCTGTGGGGCGAGGGCATGGGTACCTCTCCGTGATGGTTCGTCATCGCGTGGACAGGAAGCGCCGAAGCGGCCCGGTCAGGGACTCGCCGGCGTCCTCCAGGACGAAGTGGCCCGCGTCGGCGAAGGCGTGCACCTCGGCGTGCGGGAGCCTGCGCCGCCACTCCCGCAGGACGAGCGGGGTGAACACCGGGTCGCGCAGGCCCCAGCCGATGAACACCGGCAGCCCGGCGAGGTCGGCGCTGTCGCCGCCGGGATCGACCAGGGACCAGGCGGGGTCCTCGCCAGCGCGCGGAATCTGCCGCAGGAAGTCCCGCACCGCGCGGCGCTGCCACGCGCTGCGGTACGGCCGCAGGTAGGCGGAGCGGACTTCGGCGGGCAGCGGCCGGACCACCCCGACCCGCAGCGCCGCCCGGGGGAAGACGTTCAGCAGGTGCGCCGCCTCGCCGAGCGGCCGGACGTCGCGCAGCAGGGCCAGCGATCGCGGCAGTCGGTAGCCCTCGGGCCAGCGGAAACCCACGCTGTTCAGCACGACCAGCTTCGTGACCAACCCGGGGTGCCGCCTCGCCCAGGCCAGGCCGATCGGCCCTCCCCAGTCGTGTACCGCCAGGGTCCAGCCCGCCGACGGCGCCCGACGCTGCTCGATCAGGTGGGCCGCCAGCGCGTCGAGGTGCTCCAGCCGCTCCGCGAGCGGGATCGGACCGGCACCGGTCCTGCGCTGGGAGAGCCCCATGCCCAACTGGTCCGGCACGATGCAGCGGAAGTCCCCGGCCAGCGCGGCGATCAGACGCCGCCACAGATATCCCCACGTCGGGTTTCCGTGCAGCATGAGCACGACGTCGCCGGATCCGTGGTCGACGTAGTGCAATCCGGATTCCTCCTCGCGCCACCAGTGCTCCCTACCCGGAAAGCCGGGCAGGAGGGGTCGACTGGGCAGCATGGGGTTCTCCCCTTGTCCGTCGGGCGGCCCGACGGGCCAGCGCTGAAAAGGTCTGCCGCAGAACGTAACCCGACGCCGAGGGAAGACCTGGCAAGCACGCGCCGGTATCCCCCGACTGCCCGATAGTAAAGATTGTTCACGATCTTCAGTAGCAAAAAGACAACGCTGGAGGAGTTCGACCGTGCGCTGCGACAGTCGGATCAATATCGCACCGTAAAGGCGAATCCAGCCCCGCTCGGATCGCACGGAGCCCCACTGGTGGTGATTCTGACATCAGCAGTTCGTACCTAAACAAAGGAGAGCATTATGGGAGCTCGACCCACCGTCCCAGGCACACCGTCCGGGCCGCACACCAGAAAACTCTCGGTCCGGCGGTGGCGTCTCGCGACCGTCCCGCTCGCCCTGGTCGCCACAGCCGCCGGTGCCGGCCTGCTCTTCCAGCAGGCCACCCCCACCCCGGCCGCCGCCAGCGAGTCCACCGGCCACCGCGACACGCTCCTGACCAAGCTCACCTGCTCCGGGCAGGCCGTCGGCAGCAGCAGCGCGCCGATCACGAACACCCCCGCAACCGTGTCCCTCTCCTGGGTCGGCACGTTCGACGAGTGTTTCGCCGAGAACGGCGGGCCCACGAACGTCCTGTCGGCGACGTTGACCTTCGCCGGCACCGGCACGCTCTCGTGTTCCTCCCCCAGTACGTTCAGCGGCACCGAGACCATCACCTGGTACAGCGGACTGAACCAGACCGGCAGCGTCGTCGGAACCTCCACCGTGACCACCAACGGCGCACAGGACGTCGAAGGCGACCCCGCGCGCGGGGACATCCTCAACTCGAGCGACGGCACGGTGTCCCTCGGCAGCAAGGTCCTGCCGCTCGCCGGCGTCCTCGCCACCTTCGAGCCCACCAGCGACATCAGCCACTGCTCCAACGGCCTGAGCAGCCTCACCGCGAAGCACGACGCCCAGTTCTCCAGCCTCCTCTGACCCCCTCAGCCGCCCGACTTCACAGAACAGGAACACCATGCCTTCGCACTCCTGGGACTCCGACCCCGTGCCGACGCGGGAAGCAGCGCCGTCCAGGCCCCGCCGGTGGCGCCTGGCCGCCGTCCCGCTCGCCCTGGCCGCCGTGGCCGCCACCTCGGCCGTGCTCCTCCAGCAGCCCGCCCCCGCCTCGGCCGCCGACACCCCGGCCGTGACCGACGGGGCCAACGGGGTCGCCGAAACCCGGGCCAACCCCCTGCTCCGGCTCATGTGCTCCGCGGAGGGTACGGTCAACAGCACCCAGCCGATCACGGACACCCCCGCTGCGGTCGACCTGTCCATGAACAACGGCGCCATCGACAGGTGCCTGACGAAGAACGGCGGCCCCGCCCTGTCCGCCGGATCGGTCTCCGTCACCGGGTCGGCGACCCTCGCCTGCAAGCAGATCGGCCAGCTCACCGGCACCATCGTCGTCGACTGGGTCGACGCGAACGGCAACCCGGCCGGCACCTCCACCATCAACACCTCGGGCATGCAACGCGTCGAGGGCGACCCCTCGAAGAACCAGATCGCCAACAGCCTCAACGGCACGGTCTCCCTCGACAGCACCGTCCTGCCCGGCGCCACCGTCACCGGCACCCTCTACCCGGGGGCCGACATCACGGACTGCGACAGCGGGACCATCAGCAGCCTCCCGGGAAGTCGAATGGTCATGCGCTTCAACCTCTGAGGCTCCCTCGACACTTGGCCGGGGCGCGGCACGTGCCGCGCCCCGGCCTCGGACGATCCGGGTCCGAGACCTCGCCCCACCCTGATCTCCGGCGGGAGCGGCCCCGGGTCAGCTCGGGGAGCCGGACCAGATGACGTCCTTGCGCAGCCGCCCGAGACCGTAGTCGAACTGGGCGGAGAACCGGTCGGCCGCGCTGCCCGGCAGGGCGTACGCCGTCAGACCGGTGGCCTCCTCGCCCGGGGCCAGCGAGCCCTTGAGGATCTTCATCCGTCCGCTTCCGTCGATCAGTGTGAAGACGAGGTTGCCCTTGGCGTCCCTGATGGTGGGCAGCCCCGACCCGTCGAGCGAGGCCTCCTCCGACCCGGTGTTGACGACGGTGATCCGCACCTGGATGACCTTGGCGTTCTTGGGAGTCCCCGACACGCTGTCGCTCGGAACGTACGGCGTCGGCGCGGCCATCGTGACCTTCAGCCCGTCCCCGTACGTGTAGGACTGACCGAACGACAGACGCCGGGCCCGCTCGTCCGCGGCCGCCATCTCCTGCTCGGCCTCGACCCTCTTCCGCTCGGCCTCGATCCGCTCCCGCTCCTTCGCCACCCGCTCGTTGGCGGCCCGGGTCGCGGCATCGGCGCGGGCGCGAGCGGCGTTCTCGTCCGCCCACCGCTCCTCGTTGGCCGCCTGCACCCGCGTCACGACGAACACCCCGGCGCCGACCGAGACCAGCAGACCGGAAATGCCCAGGATCACGCCCGCGAGCGCCATCGCCCGGTTGGTCGCCAGGCCCTTGCGGACGTAGCCCAGCCCGATGGCGCCGAAGACCACGGCGAGCAGGGCCGGCAGCCAGGACAGCCAGAAGAAGATGACGGCCAGGCTGAGGACGCCACCGACGATCCCGAGCACCATGGCCGCGGTGCCCAGGCCGTTGCGGGGCTGCGGCGCCGGCATCGGGTACGCGTACGGCGGCCAGTACGGGACGTTCGGAGCCGCGGCAGGGGGTGCGGCAGCGGTGGCGGCGGGCGCCGTGGCCTCGCCCTGACCCTGACCCGGGCTCGGCGCCGCCCATGCGTTGGTGTCGGCCGGCTCCTCGGCGGACCGCGGGCTGTCGGGCGGGGCAGGAACGGTCATGCAAAATCCTTCAGGCACTTGAGATGATGAGCGGCTGTTCAGCCTCGACGCCAAAGGATCTCCTGATCCCCCGACGACAGCGACCCGATTTCCGCGAAGCGACCACCACCCCAGGCCGGACCCGCACGTCGACACCCCGGGACGGGACACCGACGGGGTCGGCGGGTGATCAACATACAGGTGCCCGGTGACAGCTCCGACGTCGCGGTGCAAGCTCAAGCGAGCAACTGTTCAAGCCACCTGAAAGGGGAACACCCGCCATGGCCACCAGGACCGCACTCGTCACCGGAACCAGCCGCCCGGCCGGACTCGGCTTCGCCGTCGCCCGCGAACTCGCCGAACAGGGCTACCACGTCGTCCTCACCGCCCGCGACCACTCCACGGCAGAGCCGCTGGCCGACCGACTGCGCCGGGACGGGCACGCGGCCACCGCCCTGCGCCTGGACCTGTCCGACCGCGTCAGCATGCACGAAGCGGCCGACCACCTCGCCCAGGCCTTCGGCCACCTCGACGTCCTGGTCAACAACGCCAGCGCCATGCCCGACTTCCAGGTCCTGTCCGCGATGGAGGCCGACATGGATGCGGTGCGCACCGCACTGGAAGTCACCGTGATCGGCCCGTGGGCCCTGACCCAGGCGATGCTGCCGCTGCTGACCGCCGCGCCCGCAGCCCGGATCGTGAACGTCTCAAGCCTGTCCGCCCAGCAGATCGCCACCGGCCTCGACCTCGGCGCGGCGCTGCGCGCCCCGGCCTACTCGATGGCCAAGTACATGCTCAACGCCCTGACCACGGTGCTCGCCCGGGACCTGGCGCACACCCCGATCCTCGTCAACGCCGTCGACCCCGGCAACACCGCCACCCACCCCGAACGCGGCGACGACGCAACCGACCGCCCTGCCGCCGAAAGCGCCCGCGACATCGTCCGAGCCGCCACCCTCGGCGCCGACGGGCCCACCGGACAGCTGTTCGGCAACGGACGACCCGTTGCCTGACACCACGTTCAAACCGCGCCCACGGTGGACTCTCCGCGCCGGGCGACAACGTGCACCCAATCCCCGGCCTCAGTCGCTTCAGTCCCTGTCGCCGCCCTGACCTGCGTAAATACGCAGCGACCAAAGCGACCAAAGGGACCGGACAGCCCGGACAGCCCGTGGAAGCCGACAGTCGCTCGACCCGCCCTGGACGACTCCAGCCGCGAGTGCCCGAACACCAGGTCCCTGAGCGAAGACAGTCAGAGCCCGAGTGGAGTCGGGTCAGGGGGCCGTCGAGGGAACGAGGTGGTCGAGTCCCTGTGCGCTGCCCGTCGCGGCCTCGATCGAGCGCGGCAGCATGATGCTCTCGTAGGCGCGGACGGCGTCGTCGACGCCGGGTTCGGTGGCGAGGGCGTGGGCGAGGTCGGAGCCGTCGAGCATGGCGAGATTGGCGCCCAGTCCGACCGGGGGCATCAGGTGCGCGGCATCGCCGAGCAGCGTGACGCCGGGAACGCGCTGCCAGGTGTGCGGGGCGGGCAGGACGAACAGGGGCCGGCTGACGAACCCGCTGTCGCTGTTGCGCAGGACGTAGCGCAGGCTCTCGTCCCAGCCGTCGAACGTCCTCAGCAGGTGCGTCCGCACGGCCCGCTGGTCGCCGAGGTCGATACCGGCGGCCGTGTGCCAGTCCTCCGGCACGCGCAGCGCTATGTAAGCGCGGATGTGGCCGTTGCTGTTGCGCTGGGCGACCAGGGACCTGCCGGCGCCCTTCGCCAGCATCGAACCGTTGCCGACCAGCCGCGCGAGGTCGGGGTGGCGGGTGTCGCAGTGGTCGAATCCGGTCTCGACGAAGGTGACACCGGTGTAGCGGGGTACGGCGGGCGACAGGGCCGGGCGGACGCGCGACCAGGCGCCGTCGGCGCCGACCACCAGGTCGAAGTCCTCGGCGGTGCCGTCACCGAAGCGCAGCCGGCAGGTGCCGTCCGTCAGCGGGGTGACCCCGCTGACGGCGCGGTCCCATCGCACCGCGCCCTCGGCGATCGAGTCCAGGAGCAGGCCGCGCAGTTGGCCGCGGTCGATCTCCGGCCGGCCACCGTCGGCGGAAGGCCCCTGCTGCGCCACGAGCGCGGCGGTGGCGAAGTCGAGCACGCGCCACGCATCTCCTTCGGGGCGGGCGAGGGCGTGGAACCGGTCGAGGAGCCCCGCCGCGCGCAGGGCGGCCTGGCCGGTGTCGGCGTGCAGGTCGAGGGTGCCGCCCTGCGGGCGGGCGCCGGCGGATGCCTCGCGCTCGAAGACGGTGACGGAGCGGCCGTACTGCTGCAGGACCCGGGCGCAGGTGAGGCCGCCGAGGCCGGCGCCGACGATCGCGATGCGGGGATGGCGGGGGTCACGGGGATTGCGGGCAGAGTTCATGGGAGTACCCCTCGGGGAGGTGGGTGGGCCGCTGGGAGGCCTGACATCACCAAGAAAGCACACTCGCTAAATAAGCGCAACGACTAAACTTTTGCAGCGGATGCACTTCGCCGATATGGTGGGCACGTGACCGAACCGACCGGGCGCCGCGAGCGCAAGAAGGCCCAGACCCGCCAGTCCCTGGCCGACGCCGCACTCGACCTCTTCCTCGAACACGGCTACGACCAGGTCGGCGTCAAGGACGTCGCCGACGCCGCCGACGTCTCGGTGACCACCCTGTTCAAGCACTTCTCCGGCAAGGAAGCCCTGGTCTTCGACCAGGAGGACGACATCGAAGCAGCACTCGTCGCCGCCGTACGCGAACGCACCCCCGGCACGTCGATCCCGCAGGCACTGCGCGAGCACCTCCTGCTGACACAGACCCAGTTCGCCGTCCACACCGCGGACCCGCGGTTCGCCGACTTCACGCGCATGGTCCAGGAGACCCCCGCACTGCGCGACTACGCCCACCGCATGTGGACGCGCCACGAAACCGCCCTGGCCCGAGCCATCGCCGAGGCCGTCGCCGCCCCCGAGGACGACGTCAGCTGCGCCGCCCTCGCCCGTTTCGCCCTTGAGAGCCGCAGCCTCATCCTGCGGCACGTCGAACCGCGCCGAGCCGCCGACGAGGCCTTCGCCCTGCTCGAACACGGCTGGGCAGCCTCCCACCCGGGCGCCTGACCCGGCCGCGCCGCCTCTCGCCCTACGCCGCGACGCCGAGTTCCTTGCCGGTCCGCCGGAGGAACTCGACGACCCGCGGCTCGCGGCGCCAAGGGGTGAGCGCGGTGTTGAACTCGCGGACGTAGTCCTTGGCCCGGCTGGACTGGACGCGGGCGAGGATGTCGACGGCCTGGTGGCCGAGCGCGAGGCCCTGGTCCAGGTCCTTGCTCTGGAGGTGGGCGGTGCCGACGATGGCCAGCCGCATCCCGACCGAGCGGGTGAACACCCCGGGCGGCATGGCGGCAGCCTGCGCGTTCCACGCGAGGGCGGCCTCGGGGTTCCTCAGGTCGCGGAAGATCTCGGCGGCGTCGGCCGAGAGCCGGGCGTGGTGGTAGAAGTCGATCCACGCCGGCTCCTCGGCGCCGTCGTGGGCCTGGTCGAGCAGGCTCTCGGAGGCAGCGAGCGCGGCGGAGGCGGCCCGGGCGTCGTCGTCCCGGGCGTGGGCCCGGGCCTCGATGAGCTTGGTGAACGCGAGCACCCTGGGGGCTGCCCGGCCCCTGGCCCGCTCGAAGGCGCCCTGGGCCATGTCGATGGCCTCGCTCGCGAATCCCCTCAGCAGAGTCTGCATCGCCATCGTGGCCAGGACATAGCAGCCGAGCTGGACGTCGCCGCCGGCCCGGGCCAGGCGGAGAGCCTGGATGAAGTGCCGTTGAGCGACGTCGTGTCGGCCGACGTCGAAGGCCGTCCAGCCTGCCAGGCGGGACAACTCGGCCGTCGCGGAGAACAGTTGCCGTCCGACCTCGTCGCTGAAGGAGCCGTTCAGGAGCGGGACCGCGCGTTCCCGGAGGCAGGCGGTGACGGAGTTGGCCTTCCAGTTCCCGCCGCCGTACCTGGAGTCCCAGCGCCGGGCGTCGTCGGCGGCGTCCCGCAGTTCGGCGAGGTCGGCGGCGCCGACCCGGCCGCGGCCGCGGTGGGCGGCGGTGTCGTCGGCGGGGGTGACCAGCCAGCGGGTGACCGGGGTGGTGAACGCGGAGACGGCGAAGCCCGCACCGGTGAGGAAGTCTCGGCGGTTCACGCTGCTCCAGAACGAAGTGGCCGTACGCACGGCCTCGGCGGGGTCCCTCGGGAAATCCCACCCCATCGCGGCGTCCGGTGTCCCGGCATCGGCCATACCGATCTCGCCGAGTCCCACGGGCCGGCCGAGCCGCTCGCCGATCGCCCGGGCCAGCAGCTTCGGCACGGGCCAGTCCGGAACCATGCCGCGCGCCGTCCAGTTCGCAACGGACGTGTGCGTATAGGTCGTGGTCAGCCCGGCTTCGTGGGCGAGCTCGTTCACCCGGTGGGCCAGCGATTTGCGGCTGGCGCCCTCGCACTTGTCGATCATCCGGGCCAGCGCGTCGTTCGGCGGCTTGGTCCGGCAGGTGGTCGACGCCACGGCGTCCCCCTCAATCGGTCCCCGCACGGGCGCGGGGAGTCGTCCGCGACCGGCCACGAGAAGTCGCAGGCCCGGCACCTGAGGCCGGATCACCGAGGGTAGGGCATTCGTCGCTCACGGTGAATCGGATGCGCGATTTGTGAGCCCCCTTGCGAGCCCTGCCCGCAGCGGCTGCCAGGCGGTTGCCTGGTGTTCCGGGCCTCCGCCGGGGCCTGGGAAGCCTCCTCCCGGCAGGGCCACCACCGATTCACGCGCAAGGGTGACAACCAGATGTGCGGAATCGCAGGACCGGCCGGCGCGGACGCCGCCCGCCCCTTCGAAAGGACACGTTCGTGAAGCTCACCGTGATCGGCTGCGGCTACCTCGGCGCGACCCACGCCGCCGCGATGGCCGAGCTCGGCCACCAGGTCCTCGGCATGGACACCGACACCGACAAGGTCGACGCGCTGAACAAGGGCCAGGCCCCGTTCACCGAGCGCGGCCTGGACGACCTGCTCGCCGAGCACACCGCCACCGGACGGCTCCGCTTCACCTCCTCCTACGCGGAGGCCGCCGACTTCGCCGACGTCCACTTCCTGGGCGTCGGCACCCCGCAGCGGGACGGCAGCGGCGCCTACGACCTCACCCACCTCCACACCGCCGTGCGGCGCCTGGCCCCCCGGCTCGGCGACGGCGCGGTGATCATCGGCAAATCGACCGTCCCGGTCGGCACGGTCACGGAACTGCGGCAGACCCTGGACGAGCACCTCCGCGCCGGGGTGAGCGTCGGCCTGGCCTGGTCGCCGGAGTTCCTGCGCGAGTCGTTCGCCCTCCTGGACACCCTGGAGCCGAACCGGATCGTGCTCGGCGTCGAGGACGGCGACACCGGCAGCGAAGCCGCCTTCCGGCGGGTCTACGCCGACATCCTGGCCGCCGGCTCCCCGCTGATCGTCACCGGCATCGCGACGGCCGAGCTGATCAAGGGCGCCGCGAACGCCTTCCTCGCCACCAAGATCTCCTTCATCAACGCGATGGCCGAGCTCTGCGAGCTGACCGGCGCCGACGTCCGGCAGATCGTCCTCGCCCTGGGCCACGACCACCGGATCGGCGCCGAGGGCATGCGGCCCGGCCTCGGGTTCGGCGGCGGCTGCCTGCCCAAGGACCTGGCCGGGTTCACCTACCGCGCCGAAGAGCTCGGCGCCGACACCGGCCTGCTCCGCCAGGTCGCGGCGATCAACCGGCGCCGGCGCGAGCACACCGTCGAACTCGCCCGCGAAGCCCTCGGCAACGCCGTGACCGGCAAGCGGATCGCGGTCTGGGGCGCCGCGTTCAAGCCCAACACCGACGACATCCGCGACTCCCCGGCCCTGGCCGTCGCCGACGCCCTCCGGCGGGCCGGCGCCGAGGTCACCGTCCACGACCCCGCCGCCGTGGACAACGCCCGCAGGGCCTACCCCCGGCTCGACTACGCCGACGACCCCACCCAGACCATCACCGGCGCCGAACTGCTGCTGCACCTGACCGACTGGCCCCAGTACTCCGACGCCGACCCGGCCGACCTCGCCCGGCACATCGCCGTCCCCCGGGTCATCGACGCCCGAGGCACCCTCGACGCCGCCCGCTGGCGCGCTGCCGGCTGGACCTTCCGCGCCCTCGGCCGCCCCTGACCCGCACGGATGACTCGCACGGGGCCCCGGCAGCCACGTCGATCCCGTCCGGCTCCGTGCCTGCCCCACCCCTGCGGTTGCCCCCGGGGCCGGCGTCGTCCGCGCCGCCCGGGTCTGCCCTTCTCCGTGCCCTGACGGGTCCGGGGCCAGCAGAGTGCCGGTGGACCCGGGCGCCTATGATCGGCCGGGGGCGGATCCGCCCGTTCGCGCGCCACCTGCCGGATGCCACCGTCGGGGCCGGCCCGCGGGAACGGATCACGGGAACGGGCCACGGGGGCGGATCTAGGGGTGGGGCGCGGAGGGCTTTCCGGTCCGGCTGCCGCCCTGCGGACGGGGCTCCCCCGCGGAGGGCCGCGGTACCGGCCTCGCCGCCCGACCCACGGCACGCACCCCGGCCGGCCCACCGCACCGCCGACCCGAATGGAGACCGATGTCCGAGATAACCGCCGAGGAGCCGCGTCAGAGCACGGCCGACCCGACGGTCCTGATTCTGGCCGCGATGGCGGCGGTGATGGCCGCGCTCTCGGTCCGCATCCTGATGCTGGACAACGAGTCGACGGACTTCTACTACTTCCTCGGGCCCTGGTACCAGTACATCGCGAACAACGGCGGGTTCCACGCTCTCAGCGGCACCGGCTTCTCGGACTACAACGTCCCCTACCTGTACCTGATGGCCGCGCTCACCTACCTTCCGGTGGCCGCGCTGACGGGGATCAAGTGCATCTCGATCCTGTTCGACCTGGCGCTGGCGTACTACACGTTCCGCATCGTCTCCCTGCGGTCGCCGCAGCAGCCCTGGCGGGCCCTCGGCGCGGCGGTGATCGTCCTCTTCCTCCCCACGGTCGTGACCAACAGCGGCTGGTGGGGCCAGGCCGACGCGATCTTCACGACCTTCCTGGTCGGCGGCGTCTACCACATCCTGCGCGACCGGCCCTGGTGGGCCTGCTCGTTCTTCGGGATCGCGCTGGCGTTCAAGCTCCAGGCGATCTTCCTGTTCCCGCTCCTGCTCGTCCTGGTGCTGGCGCGACGGATCCCGTGGCGAAGCCTGCTGGCCCTTCCGGCGGTGTACGTGGCGCTCGACATCCCCGCCGTCCTGCTCGGCTCCGACCCGTGGCAGCTGCTGACGGTGTACGCCCGGCAGCCGGACACGTACAAGGACCTCACGCTCAACGCGCCGTCGGTCTACCAGTTCGTCTCGGTGCCGTACGAGGAGCAGGACCCCGTACGGCACGCAGGTGTGCTGGTCGCGGGCGCGCTGGTGCTGGTGCTGATCGGGCTGGCGGTCTGGGCCATCCGCCGCGCCGGCGGGGCGGCGGCCCTGGAGAACGGACCGACAGTACGGGAGGGACGGGCCAAGCTCACCGACACGGGGCTCCTGCTGCTGGCCGCCGTCTTCGCGATCGCGGTGCCGTTCCTGCTGCCGTCCATGCACGAGCGCTACTTCTACGTGGCGGACGTGATCAGCGTGATCATCGCCTTCCAACTGCCCCGGCGGCTCTGGTACGTGCCGGTCCTGGTCCAGCTGTCGTCCTTCGGCAGTTACCTCAAGTTCATCGCCCCCAGCGTGTCACCGTACCTGTCCATGCCGGCCAACGGCGTGCTGATGCTGCTGGCGCTGATAGTCGTACTCCGGGCCACCATCGGGGAGTTCCGGCGCTCGTGGACTCCGGGCGATCTCGAACCGGCCCCGGAGGCGGCGGCGCTGACCGCGTAGGTTCGCCGAAGCGCCCGGTCACGCGCCTTCGGGCATTGGCCTTCCTCCCCGGCGGAGGCTCCCGCGGAATGATGGGCCCCTCTCGCGTCAAGCGTGGTTGACGCGAGAGGGGCCCATCGTGCCGTGGCGGCACGGGAGTTGACCACGAGAGCTCTACCCTTGGGTTCATGAAGCAGCAGTACGTCACCATGGCCCTCGCAGGCCTCCTGATCGGAATCCTCGCGTTCGGCGCCGGCTGGTACACGGCCCGTGCCCGGGAGACCGCTCCGGCCCCGACCTACATCACGGTCACGCCGGAGCCGGTCACCGCGGGCACGATCTCCCCTCCCGCCTCGGCCGGTGCCCGGTAGGGCTACTGACGAACCGCCCAGAAACGGTCGGCCGCGTTGTCGAAGCCGACCGACGCGGACAGGGACTCCGGCGGCTCCTTCCAGAGCATCTGCCACTGGCCGTCGCCCGGGTCGTTGTCCACGATCACCTCCAGGCCGCGGGCGGTGTTGACCCAGCTACTGGTCTGGTCGCGGAACCCGTAGTCGGCGAAGTACACCGGCTTGTCCTCGTGGAAGAGGTTGAACTGCAGCCTCCTGCCACCCCAGTTCTTGTCCGCGTAGAAGCAGTAGTAGGAGGGTTCGCTGGTCGGGGCCGGGCACTTCTTCCAGTCCGCGCCCCTGGCGGACCGGCGGTGGTGGTCCCCGCTCCACGGGGGAGCCTGCGCCTCCCCGGGCAGCGGCAGGACCACCACCGCCCCGTCCGGGTAGGTGATCTCGTTGGCGGCGGTCTGCTTACCGTTCTTGCTCGCGGCGAGTTGGGCGTCCACCGCCTGCTGCAGCAGGTCACGGTCACCGCGGGCCAGGTTTCTGATGACGGGCCGCGCGTCCTCGCCCGTACTGGGTGCGGCTGCGGCCCGCGCCCCAAGGGGCGCAGCCAGGAGCACGAAGGCCACGACCCCACGAACGAGGAGACTGCGGACTCGAGAGTGCGTCATATTCCAACGGTAGCGATACGCATACGATATGTGATGCTCGCGTCTCGATCAGGGGGCGTGAGACGGCATGCACGCGCTGATCGATCGAAACCTGCGCCCGGGAGAGCCCCTGCTGCTCGCCGTGTTCGTCCGGACTCGTCCGGGCTCGGGTCACGGGGCGGCCGGTGGTCGGTGGGCCGCCCGGCTGCGGACATTCGGCCCTGTCTCACCTCGGCCGGTCCACGTCCGGATGCGGAACTTCCGTGTGGCATAGCCAATTTGGGTGAAGGTTTGCCCACCGATCGACGGCAGGGCGACGGGGCGCCGTAGCCTCGGTGGCGACCCGTCGCCGCCGAGGTGCGCGATCCGTTCGGTGCCACGGGAATTCGTCGACTCGGAAAGGCCATCGGCAGAAATGACACTCTCATCGGGCTCATCGGGCGGGAACGACGCGACGACCGGCGGGCCCTCCCGCCGCAGGGTCCTCAAGATCGGCATCGGCGTCGCCGTGGGGGCGGGGGCCATCGGCTCGGGCGCCCCCGCGGCGGTCGCCGGCGGTCCGAACGACCCTCCGAGCCCGACGGTCGCGACCAAGGTGAAGAACCTCAGCGGCCCGGTCGAGACCGGGCCGTTCGCCTCGCCGTGGACCGACCTCGGCATCCCGGTGCTGTGTCCGGACGGCACGATGCTCTTCGTCTGCGGCGACACCTTCGACGGCGCCCAGGTGGGCGCAGCCGACTGGCGTGCCCCGGTCGGCCTGCGCTCCAGCAGCGCCGACCTGAACAACCTGCGCATCGACGGCAGCGTCGGCGGCAGCCACGCCAACAGCCTGGTCGACGAGCCGCACAACCCGGTCGGTGACAAGGCCACGACGGCGATCCCGTCCGACGTGTTCGTCGTCGACGGCGTGATGTACATGCACCTCATGCGCGGCGTCATCTACGACACCCACCACACCGACTTCTGGCGCTCCACCGACAACGGTGAGACCTGGCAGTACCTGTGCCAGTGGCCGGGCGACCTGTACGGCGGCCAGTTCCAGCAGAAGACGTACGCCGTGGCCGACGACGGCTACTGCTACGTCCTGTCCACGGTCTTCAACCGCGACGTGGAATCGGGAATGCTGCTCCACCGGGTACGAAAGGAGAGCCTCGGCAATCCGGACGCCTACGAGCCGTGGGGCTACGCCGACGGCGGCTGGCGGTGGAACGCGCCCGCCCCGACGACCGTCTTCGGCACCCGCAAGTGGGGCGAGATGTGCTTCCGCGCCATGGACGGCAAGTACGTCCTCACGTGGCTGAACATGGACCAGTTGTCGATCAGGGCGATGGTCTTCGCCCTCCCGACCTCGGACCTGACCACGACGCTGGAGCAGGCCATGATCCTCCCCTGCGCCCCGGGCCAGGAAGTCGCCAACCTCGTCGCCAGCCCGTACGGCGGTTTCGTCATCCCCGGCTCGACGTTCGGCAACTTCCACATCGTCGTCAGCCAGTGGTACGACCCGACGAACTACCGGATCATGCAGTACCGGATCAACATGCTGTCCTGAGCCCGCACCGGCTTCGGGTCGATGCCGCCGGCCCCGCGTCGGGCCCGCAGCGGCCCGGAAAACATGTCGACCGTGCTCGCCCCGTCCGGTACGGTCGCGGGGTTGTTTCGCCGCCGGGAGCCCGTGCCGTTCGCGTGTGGTCTCCCCGGCGGTTCCCCGGCTGAGAGCAGGTACTCGTCATGGCGTGTCGTATCGGTGAGCTGGTGCTCGGTTGCCGCGACCCCGAGGTGCTGGCGCGGTTCTGGTGCGAGGTCCTGGACTTCGTCGTACTCGGTCGCGAGGACGACGGCTCGATGGAGATCGGGCCGCGCGAAGGATTCGGCGGTGCGCAGCCGACGATCTTCCTCAGCCGCCGGGACGAGCCGGAGCCGGGCAAGTCCCGGCTGCACATCGACGTGAACGCCACCGACCGCGACCAGGACGCCGAGCTCGAACGCCTTCTGGCGCTCGGCGCCCGCCCGGCCGACATCGGCCAGACCGGGCAGGAGCAGTGGCATGTCCTGACCGACCCCGAAGGCAATGAGTTCTGCCTGCTCAAGGCCCGCATCGACCCGCTCTGACGCCGATCGGCCACGCCTCGGCGCGAGGCTCCGGGCACCCGGGGTCTGCCGCGAAGTCCGATGCGGCGGAGGTGCCTTGATCGGTCGCGAATCTGACGCGGCGAAAGTCTTGTGCAGAGACGTTCAACCGAGAAGGCCAGGGAGGACGAACCCGTGAAACGTGCGCCGGTGAAGGTGAAGCAGCGAGCGGGCGGCGCCCGGATTCTGCTGTTGATTCCCGCCGCGGCGCTGCTCGCCTCGGCCTGTGCGTCCGCAGCGGAGAACAGCGCCGCCGGGCAAGGTGAGGGCCGCCGCCCGACCGCCGTCGCGACGACCCCGGCGGAGGTGCGGACGGACGTCGAACCGTTGAAGCGCCACTTCCCGCAGCTGGGTGAGCTGTCCGCGACGAAGTGGGTCGGCCGGGTGCTGACGAAGAACTCCGTGCCGGAGATCCCCGGTCCGACCGACGTGAGCCTGGACGGGGTGGCGAAGCTCGATCCGGCGACGCTGACGGCGATCACGGGCAGCGGGACGTGGCGGGAGGGCGGCATCGGATGCGGTGTCCCGCAGGAGATAGCCGCCGAGGTCGGGGACACGATGGCGTGGCTCCACAGTGAGGCCTTCGACAAGTCGGTCACGCGGGCCCAGTACACAGGGAGCTTCTACTTCGACAGGCAGACCAACCGCGTGTACTTCTGCACGGTGAACCCGAAGGACCGAACCAGCTGATTCCCGCCGTCCGGCGGTTCGCTGCTCGCCCGATGGCGCGGGGCCGGGGTCCGATGGCCCCGCGCGATCGGCTAACGGGAGAAGTGGGCCTTGACGCTCACGGCCGGTCCACCCGAGTATTTCTGAACGGCCGTCCTTGCGTCTCCAGACACAGCCACGGAAACGGTGCCTGCGGGAGGAACGGTGATCAGCCCGCCGATCGGGACCACTTCAATCGCCTGCTGGGGCGTTCCGGCCGGTGTCTGGTTGTAGACCAGGTAGACGATCCGGACCGATACGGCCGCGTTGTTCGGGTTCTTCACGATGACCTGGTCGAATGCGTCGAACTTGGTCAGCTGCTGGCCTGCGGAATCCGCCGGCTCGGCCTCGACCGCGGACGCGTCCGCCGGAAGGTCCGCCGCGGCGAGTTCTTTGACGGTCACTCTGACATTGGCGACCCGTTGGGCGTCAGCCCCGTGGAAGGCCAGGACGTCGTAGCCACCGCCGGGCTGGATGACGAGACTGCCTCGGTCACTCCCGTACGCCGTGGTGACCTGCACGTCGGGCAGATCGTTACCGCTGCCGTCCACTGCCGTGATCGTCAGAGTGGGCGCCGCGCTGGCCTGCCCGTCGTTGTCGATGGACAGCGTCTGATCGATGTACTCATGTTTGCCCAGCGCGTGGTAACTGAAGGACAGTGATGTGGCTGTCGGGCCTGGTGCAGCGGCAGGTGTGGCGGGAGTTGCGGCAGTCGGCGCCGCATCGGTCGCGCTACTTGCTTGGGACGGCCCCTTCGCGGGGGTCGTGGAGGCACCACTCGGGTCGCAGCCGGTCAACGCGGCGACACCGAGGACGATGCCTACAACCGTCCGGATCCGGAGGGCGGAGGTGCCCCGCCTGCTCCGAACGAAAGATCGATCAATCCTTGACATTTGCCGGAGACTAGCGCAAGCGGAGGACACGGAGGCTCCGCTCTTCGCTCCCGACTCGGCGGGACGGCAGCAGCCGCGCCCGCAGACGTGAGTTCTCCGCACTGTTTGGCGCTGCCCCAGCGATGTCGAACACCGGTGAGCCGACGAGCCGCCAGCGGCAAGGCGCCCGGCTCAAGGTGTGTGCTGCTACTCGGTGCGGCTCCGGAGCGCGGCGAGGGTCTCCTCGACCAGCTCCCGCGCCTCGGCCACTGTGGCCGCCAGCAGTTCGGCGCTCTCTCCGAGCGCCCCCAACAGGCCGCTGACTCGCGGGCCGAAGCCGGTTGGCGCGCCCGGAAGTGTCTCGGCGACGGCCAGCGCGCCCTTCTCGTTGAGGCACCAGCGCCGGTCCTCGGCGAACATCGCTTGCACCAGTACGCCGACGGCCCGGGACAGGCAGAGCGAGACGTACAACGTGTCCGCCCGTGCCGCGCCCTTCGCTGCGGCGCCGACCAGGAATTCCGCCTCCCAGGCTCCCGCCGTCAAGGCCTCTCGCAACGGCTCGGGGTAGGTCGCGGCCTTCTGCTGAAGGTCCGTCAGCTCGCGGGCGGGGTCGGCCAGGACCTGGCCGAGCGCCACCTCGCCCGCGTAGCAGGGCGACCAGAAGCCGAGGGGATGCCCGGCCTGCACGCCGACTTCGTACCGGCCCTCGCGGCAGTCCGTCCACACCTGCTCGACCCGGTCCATGTCCCGCAGGATCCAGTCCACCGCCACGCCGTCGACTTGCAGCCACGCACCGCCGTTCACCCACGGCCCCCAGCCGCCCGGGCCGGCCACCTCCACCTCGGGGCCGGCCAGCGCGCGCAACGCGGCGAGATCGAGCCCGCCACGGTAGTAGACGCCGAGGTCCCAGTCCGAATCCGGCCGGTGCTCTCCGCGGGCCCGGCTGCCGCCGAGCATGACTCCGACGACGCCCGGCACCGCGGCCAGGCGGTTGGCCATCTCCTCGATGATCGCTCGCACGGAGCGAGTCTGGCAGTCACCCCTGCGTCGGGCCAGCCGTTTCCGCCGGCGGTCGCCGGATGCGGGGGCTTCGAGGGCGGGTGCGTGCCGGAGCCGGTGGCCGACTCCGGCACCAAGGCCCATGCCCGATGGGACAGTTGGCCGCAGGGGCGGCGTCAGACCTGGTAGCGGTCCGGGGCGAGCAGGTGCAGGTGTTCGGCGACCCAGTCGGAGGTGTGGCGCAGGCCCTCGTCCAGGCCGACCTGGGGCTGCCAGCCGGCCAGGTCGCGTGCCTTGCGGTTGTCGGAGAGCAGCCGTTCGACCTCGCTGCCGCCGGGGCGCAGCCGGGTCGGGTCGACGACGATGTCGGCGTCCCGGCCGGAGGCGACGATCAGGGCCTTGGCCAGGTCGCCGATGGACACCTCGCTGCCGGTGCCGAGGTTGACGGTCTCGCCGAGCGTGCGGTCGGCGCGGGCGATGGCCAGGAAGCCTTCCGCGGTGTCGGTGGCGTAGGTGAAGTCCCGGGTGGGGGTGGTCGAGCCGAGCCTGATCTCCCGTGCGCCGGAGTGGAGTTGGGCCAGGATGGTGGGGATGACGGCGCGGGCGGACTGGCGCGGGCCGTAGGTGTTGAACGGGCGGACGACGGCGACCGGCAGTTCGAAGGCGTGCCAGTAGGAGAGTGCCATCATGTCCGCGCCGATCTTCGAGGCGGAGTACGGGGACTGCGGCTGGAGCGGGTGGTGCTCGTCGATGGGTGCGGTGATCGCGGTCCCGTACACCTCGCTGGTGGAGGTGTGCACCAGGCGGGCGCCGTGCCGCAGGCAGGCGGCGGCGACGTTCTGGGTGCCCACGACGTTGGTCTGCACGTAGGCCTCGGGGGCCTGGTAGCTGTAGGGGATGCCGATGAGCGCGGCGAGGTGGAAGACGGTGTCGCAGCCGGCGACGGCGTCCAGGACCCGGCCGGCGTCGCGGACGTCGCCGGCGAGCATCTCGACGGGGCTGCCGGGGTCGGCCAGGTAGTGGGCGAGGTATCCGCGCTCGGCGTACGGCTTGTAGTGGACCAGGGCCCGGACGCGGGCGCCGCGGGCGACCAGCAGGTCGACGAGGGTGCTGCCGATGAAGCCTTCGGCGCCGGTGACCAGGACGGTCCGGCCGGTCCAGTCCTGGTGTGCGGCGGGGGTGTTGGGGTGGGCGGGGCGGTTCATGGTGGTCCTCCGGTGGTTCGGGGCGGGTGGTCGGCGGTCAGTGGTCAAGCGGTCGAGCGGTCAGCGGTCGTACGGGCCGGGGACGGGGGCCGGGACGGCGGGCGGCGCGGGTGCCGGGGTCCGGCCGATGACGCGGAGCACCTTGGCGGCCAGCAGGTCCGCGGCGCGCGCATGGTCGCCCGGGTCGGCGGCCTGTGCCATCGCGGCGAGCCGGGCCGGGTCGGCGAGCAGGGGTTCCACCAGGGCGGCCAGCCGTTCGCCGGTGCACTCGCCGTCCGGCAGCAGCAGGCCGGCGCCGGCGTCGGAGAGGACGCGTGCGTTGTGGGTCTGGTGGTCGTGCGGCGCGTGCGGGTAGGGCACCAGCACGGCGGGCATCCGGAGGCTGGAGAGTTCGGCGACGGTGGCCGCGCCGGCGCGGCACACCATGAGGTCGGCGGCCGCGTAGGCGAAGTCCATCCGGTCCAGGTAGGCGACGGCGTGCGCCACCGGGTTGCCGTCCAGTGCGGCCCGGACCTGTGCCAGCGCGGCCGGGCCGGTCTTGATCAGCAGCCGCCGGTCGGTGCGGTGGCGCCAGCGTCCGGCCAGTTCGACGGCGGCCGCGGTGAGGCGGGCGGCGCCGAGGCTGCCGCCGTTGAAGACCAGCAGCCGGACGCCGTCCGGGACGGCGAAGTGCCGACGGGCCTCCGCGCGCAGCGCCGCCCGGTCGAGCTGGGCGACGGCGCCGACCAGCGGCATCCCGACGGTCTGCGCCGAACGGCCGGCGGGCAGGTGCTCGCGGGTGCGGTCGAAGGCGAGCGCGATGTGCGGGGTGAGCCGGGCGGCGAAGCGGTTGGCCCGCCCGGGCACCGCGTTCGACTCGTGCACCACGCTCGGCAGCCCGGCCATCTTGGCGCCGACGATCACCGGCGCACTCGGGTAGCCGCCCATGCCGACCGCGACCTGCGCGCCCTGGGCCCGCAGGATCTCCCGGCAGTCCCGGCCGGAGCGCAGCAGCGCCGCGGGCAGCAGGTAGCGGCGCGCGCCGAGGGAGGCGTCGAAGGGGATCATGTCGACGGTGTGCAGCCGGTAGCCGGCCTGCGGGATGAGGGTGGTCTCCAGGCCGCGTTCGGTGCCGACGAAGGAGATCACGGCCCGCGGGTCGGCTCTGCGCAGCGCCTCGGCCAGTGCGAGGCCCGGGTAGATGTGTCCGCCGGTGCCGCCGGCGCCGATCACCACCGACAGGGGGCGGGCCGGATCGTGGTTGGCATGGTTGCCGTGGTTGCCGTGTTCTGTCCGCATGCCGTCGAGCTTGCTGAGGCCGCCTAAGAGACTTCTCAGAGTCGTTCTGCGGGGCGAGGGCGACGGACACGCCCAGGCGCGACCGGCGGCACAGAGGTGGCAACGCCCGGCAGAGGGCCCCGCGGCCGCCGCGAGGACGAGCTAAGAGGCTTCTCAGATTCGTTCTGAGAGGGTTGTCCGCATGAGCAACGGGCAGAGAGTGCTGGTCGTCGACGACGATCCGGAGGTACGGGCCGCCGTCGAGGACGGGCTGGCCGTCGAGGGCTACCAGGTGCGCGGCGCCGCCGACGGGCTGGCGGCCCTGAACGAGGTGTCCGGCTGGCAGCCCGACGCGATGGTCCTCGACCTGATGATGCCCGTCCTCGACGGCCTGGCCGTCTGCCGCCGACTGCGGGCCCTGGGCGACCGGCTCCCGATCCTGGTGCTCACCGCGCGCGACTCGGTGAGCGACCGCGTCGACGGCCTCGACGCGGGGGCCGACGACTACCTGGTCAAGCCGTTCGCCCTGGACGAGCTGACCGCCCGGCTGCGCGCCCTGCTGCGGCGCAGCGCCCCGGCCGCCGAGGAGCCCGGCTACCGTTTCGCCGACCTGGAGGTCGACCCGGTCACCCGGACCGGGAGCAGGGCCGGGCGGCCGGTGGAGTTCTCGCGCACCGAGTTCGCGCTGCTGGAGGTGCTGCTGCGCCACCCCGGCCAGGTGCTCCCGCGCGAGGTCATCATGGAACGGGTGTGGGGCGCCGACTTCGGCCCCGACTCCAACTCCCTCGCCGTCTACGTCGGTTACCTGCGCCGCAAGCTGGAGGCCGGCGGCGAACCCCGGCTGGTGCACACGGTGCACGGGGTCGGCTACCGGCTGGACCGGGCTTGAGGGCGCACGCGCGCTGGCGGCGCCGGCGCTCGCTGCGCACCCGGCTGGCCCTCGCCTGCACGGCCGCGGTCGCCGTGGTGGCGCTCGGGATCAGCGCGGCCGCGTTCAGCATCGTCCGCTACGAGCTCAACCACCAGCTCGATCAGCACCTCACCCAGCAGGCCACCCTGGTGCAGCAGCAGCACCGCGACCAGGGGCCGCAGGTCGTCTACGGCGAGTGCAACTACCTTGCCGCCCCGGCCTGCGCGCAGATCGTCTCCGCCGACCCCGGCAAACCACCGAACGAGCCGTACCTGCTGCCCGTCACACCGGCCACCCGCCAGGTCGCGAACCGGCAGCGGGCCGGCTACTTCACCGACCTCACCATCGGCGGCCACCCGGCCCGGATGCTCACCACCCCGATGATCGCGGCGCCGCCCGGCGCCCGGCAGGCCGTCCAGGTCGCGCTGCGCGCCGACAGCGTCCAGGAGGGGGTGCGGCAGGCCGGCGCGCTGATGGCGGCCGTCGCGGCGGCGGGCCTGCTGCTGGCCGCCGTACTCGGGCGCACCGTGGCCCGCACCGCCCTCGCCCCGGTCGCCCGGCTGACCCGCACCGCCGAACGGATCGCCGACACCCGGGACGCGGGGCTGCGGATCGACCTGCCGCCCGGGCGCCGCGAGGACGAACTGACCAGGCTGGCCGGCAGTTTCAACACCATGCTGGGCGAACTGGAGCAGTCCGTGGCCGCCCAGCGCAGGCTCGTCGCCGACGCCTCGCACGAGCTGCGCACCCCGCTGACGGCACTGCGCACCAACGCCGAACTGCTGGCCCGCGCCGACCGGTTGACCGAGGGCCAGCGGGATCGGGCGGCGGCCGCGCTGCACCGCCAGCTGCGCGAGGTGACCGGGCTGGTGAACGACCTCATCGAGCTGGCCCGCGACGAGGAACCGCAGCCGCTGCTCGAACAGGTCGCGGTCGGCCGACTCGTCGGGCACTGCGTCGACACCGCGCGCGGCCACTGGCCGGCGATCGCCTTCACCCTGGACGACGACGCGGACGGCGCCGCGGGCCACGGCGCCGCCGAGCGCACCGTCCCCGGCGTGCCGGCCCGGCTGGCCCGGCTGGTCTCCAACCTCCTCGACAACGCGGCCAAGTTCAGCCCGCCGGGCGCCACGGTCGAGGTCCGGCTCACCACCGGACTGGAACTGACCGTCCGCGACCACGGCCCCGGCATCGCGCCCGAGGACCTGCCGTACGTCTTCGACCGCTTCTACCGGGCCTCCGCCGCCCGCGCCCTGCCCGGCTCCGGGCTCGGGCTCGCCATGGCGCGGCAGATCGCCCACGCGCACGGCGCCACCCTCACCGCCGAGGCCGCCCCCGGCGGCGGGGCGCTGTTCCGCCTGCGGCTGCCGGGCTGAACGGGACGGCCGGCTTCTGATCCGCCGTCCGAGCGCCCACCCGTCACCACGCTCCCGGTTGGCGGCATGGGAGAATCCGCAGGTGAGCCCCATATCGCCCCAGAAACAGGTCCAGCTGTGTGCGGATGCCGGCTGTTCTCAGCCATCCGCGTACCGGACACGTTCGCGCGATGCCTGGTGCGACGATCACATCACAGGCATCCTCCGCGCCGGTGGACTGGAGCCGCTGGAGCCGTTCGCCAAGCCGACGGCATGGCGCCTGACCCGGTGCCTGACGTGTGACTGCGAGGCTCACTACCGCTTCGAGTACACCCTCGCCAAGAACGCGGAGGGCGAGGCGACCTGCCGGGCGTGCTACTGGCGCCAGTGGGCGCAGGACGAACGACGGCGCCACGGCGCGTACGCGGACCTGACGCCGGTTTCCGTGGCGGAGGCGAGGGAACACGCGGAGAAGCACGGCTACGACCACCTGGCAGCGCTGACCGACCCGTCCTACTCCGACGACCCCCACCATGTCCGGTGCAGGTACTGCGGCCGCCTCGCCGCCGAACGGCTGGGGGACATCGCGTTCGGCTGCCGGTGCCGGACCAACCCGAACCGCGCACGACAGACCCCCAACCCGCCCGGGCAGAAACAGCGGGCCCTGCTCAAGGACTCCGGGCTGCCGGTCCTCGACTGGTGGGACCACGAGACGAACGACCTCGCGCAGTGGGAGACCGTCACCGTCACGGCCCGCCGAGAAGCGGCCTGGCGCTGCCCCGGCTGCGACCTGCGGTTCACCGCCCGGGTCCACGACATGATCCACCGGGTACAGTGCCCGACGTGTGAACCGAAGCACCGCGCCCAGTGGCAGGCGGAGTACGAGCGCTACGAGGTGACGCCCGTCGCCGACGTACCCGAACTCCTCTCGGCGTGGGCCGACGACGAGGACCCCCGTACCGTCACCGTTGCCGGGCTCGGGCCGCTGCGACGGTTCCGCTGTCCGCAGGGGCACCACCCGCGAATATCCCCGTACACCTACCTGCACTCAGGCTGCCCCTCCTGCCGGAGCCAGGAGACCCGCACCGCCCGGCTGGAAGCCGTCGCTGTCGAACCCGCCCCGTTCAGGATCGGTCCGGAGATCGCTTCCCAGTGGCACCCGACCCGCAACGGTCGCATCAGCCTGGCCAAGCTCTCCCCCCGGTCCCGCCGGACCGTGTGGTGGCAGGACCCCAACTGCGGCCATCAGTGGCAGGACACACCGGAACAGCGGGACAAGGGGCAGCGCCTGCGCTGCCCCGAATGCCGCACGATCCTCGACTCACTCGCGTTCCACTTCCCCGAACTCGCCGCCGAGTGGTCGCCCGTGAACCCGCTCTCGGCCTGGCACGTGCGCCCCAGCGGTCAGACGGCCTTCGTCCCGACATGGGTCTGCACCGCCGACCCCACACACGTGTGGCAGACACCCCTGGCCTCCCGCGCGGCCGGCAGCGGGTGCCCCGAGTGCAGGGAACACGGCAAGTCCCGGATCGAGCTCGACCACCACGCGGCCGCCGAACGCGCGTTCGGCAAAGCATCGTCCGGTCAGGCCGTACGCCATGCCGCGTTCGTCCGGCGCAGCGTCTGGCACGTCGACATCACGGTCGAACTCGCCGGCGGCCGGAAGCTCGCCGTGGAGTACGACGGGTCCTACTGGCACGCGGACAAGGCCGATGTCGATGAGGAGAAGTCCCGTGACCTGCTGGCCGCGGGGTACCTCGTCGCGCGGCTTCGCGAGCATCCGTTGCCCGCTCTGCCGATCGACGATCCCGGGTACGCCGAGTTCACCGTCCACTCGACCGTTTCCGACCCGGATGGTGTGATCGAGCGGGTGAAACGCTGGACGTCCGAACACTGAAGGCAACTGCCAATGATTCGCACCGGAACTCGCTCCGGTCGCGGTGTCGTTCGGCACGGTTCGGCGGTGATGGTGGCGGTCTCGTCGCTGCTCGGCCTGGCCACCGCCTTTTGCGATTGTTGTCGACACGATCGGGCTTCGGCCGGGACGTCGGTCAGGCCGTCGCCTGGCGCTCGCGCAGGACGACGACCCCTTCGCCGTCGAGCTGGTCGCAGTAGGACGCGCGGCCGGCCATCGCCATGACCAGGGCCAGGGTGGTGCCGGACACCCGTGGGCCGTCACCGGCGACGAAGAGGCCGTCGGTGGCCGCCAGCCGCAGGCCGGCGGCACGCTTCTTGGAGAGGACGGGCAGGTCGGAGCCCTGGTAGTAGACGGCCAGGGCGGTCAGCACGTCAACCGGGTAGTCGCGCTCGATACCGAGCGGTCGGCGGATGTCCTCCGCGTGCACGACGGTCTCCCCGAGCATCGCCACTCTCGGCAGGGGCGGCTTGGTCGTGCTGGTGATCACCTGGCGGAACCGCGCGAGCGTCTCGGCCGGAGCGGCGCCCATCTGCTCGGCCAGCCGCAGGGCAACCTGCCGGTCGAAGTCGAAGCGACAGCGGATCACACCCGCCATCCACCGTGCCGGGCCGAGGCTCGCCCCGGCGGTCATGTGCGCGAGCACCTCGCGGACAGTGAACCGGTCGCAGAGGGACCGGGTCGCCCACTGCCCCTCGTCCAGTCCTGCCAGGTCAGCGGCCAAGGCTGCCCGTTCGGCGTGGACCTGCTCCCAGGTGCCCGTCACGGGTCGAGGACTGTCGTTCGGTGTCGACGGTGGCATGCGGGCACTGCTCCTGTGCGCTAGTCGGACGGGCGCCGAACCGGGCACCGGCGAAGCGCAGCTTCGCACGCCTGAAGCCACTGCGCATCCGCCCATCACCGCTGTACAAGGCGCAGGGCTTTGAATCCGGGGGTGGCGACTTCGCCCCGTCGGCCCTCGGAGTTGCCCGCCGTGGACACGGCCCCGGAACCGAACGCGCCTGTGGACAGGGCCGTGGGGTTCCCGTCGACCGGAAGCGGGTAGGGACCGGTCCGCGTGTTGCCCGCGCACCAGGGCGGGCGGCCCCTACGGTGGGGCTCCCACGTGCGCCCGCGCGGGTACGGCCGTTGGCGCCCGCACACCGTGGCGCGGCGGCCAACTCTCTTGTGAGCGGTACGAGTCACGGAGGTGCAGTCGTGGAGCAGTGGACCAGGCGCGAGGACGAACGGCTGCTCACCGGCCGGGGCCGCTTCGTCGCCGACATCGAGGTGCCCGGGTGCCTGGACGCGGCGTTCGTGCGCAGCGGCGTGGCCCACGGCGTGCTGCGCGGGGTGGACTGCGCCTCCGCCCGGGAGGTGCCGGGAGTGGTGGGGGCCTGGTCCGGCGCGGATCTGTCGGAGCCGGGCCCGCCCGGGACGGCGGCCTCCGGCTTTCGGGGGCTTCCGGCGGTGCCGTACACGTTGTTGGCCGGACTGTCCACGGAGGAGGCCGTGGCAGGCCGGGAGTGGCCGGCGCTGGCGAGGGACCGGGTGCGGTACGTGGGCGAGGCGGTGGCGGTGGTGCTGGGCGAGGACCGTTACCGGGCCGAGGACGGGGCGGCGGCGGTGTCCGTCCGGGTCGACCCGCTGCCCGCAGCAGTCACCGCGGGCGCGGCGGCGACGGACTCGGTCCGGTTGTTCGACGGTCTGAGCAACACCGTCTTCCGCGGGGAGGCCGGGCGGCCGATCGACGATTCGGTGTGGCGGCGGGCCGCGGTGGTGGTGGAGGGCCGCTACCGCCAGCAGCTCCTGCTGCCGTCCCCGATGGAGTGCCGAACAATCCTCGCCGTACCCGAAGGGGACCGGCTGACGGTGTGGTCGGGGCACCAGATGCCGCACCGGCTGCGGCGCGAACTGGCGGCGCTGCTGGGGTGGCCGGTCGACCGGGTGCGCGTGGTGGTCCCGGACACCGGCGGGGCGTTCGGGTCGAAGAGCGCGGCGTGGCCGGAGTTCGTCGTGGTCGCCCACCTGGCGGTGCGGCTGGGCCGGCCGGTGCGGTGGATCGAGGACCGGCTGGAGTCGATGACGGCCGCCTCCCGGGGCCGGGGGCAGGACCAGCGGGTGCGGCTCGCCGCCGACGCCGAAGGACGGCTGCTCGCCTACGAGTTGGAGATTGAAGCCGAGGTGGGCGCCTACCCTCAGCTCGGTGCCGGGCTGCCGATGCAGACCGCCTTGATGGCCACCGGCCCGTACGCGACCCCTCAGGTGCACACGACCGTCCGCTCGGTGCTGACCAACACCATGGTGACGTACCCGTACCGCGGTGCCGGCCGACCGGAGGCGGCGATCGCGCTGGAGCGGGCCGTGGACCAGATGGCTCGTGAACTCGCCATCGACCCAGCCGAATTGAGGCGGCGCAACTTCATCCCGCCGCACCGGTTCCCGTACCGGACGCCCACCGGCCGGTGCTACGACAGCGGGAACTACGCCGCCGCGCTGGACCTGGCACTGGAGACCCTGGACTACCGCGGCTGGCGAGCCGAGCAGGCCCGGCGCCGAACGGACCCTGACGCCCTGCCGCTGGGCATCGGCCTGTCCTGCTACGTGGAACGCTCCGGCGGGGAGCCGGGCGGGCTCCACGAGTTCGGCGGCGTCGAGGCCGCAGCGGACGGCACGGTCCTCGTCCGGTGCGGCGCGGCCCCCGCCGGCCAGGGGCACGAGACGGTCTTCCCCGCGCTGGTGGCCGAAGCCCTGGGCGTGGACCCGGGCCGGGTCCGGCTGGTCGAGGGGGACACCGACGAGCAGCCCGAGGGAATGGGCTCCTTCGGCAGCCGCTCCGCCCAGGTGGCCGGCGCGATGCTGCGGCACGCCGCGCAGTTGCTGCTCGACGAGGCACGCGAGCGGGCCGCGCGGCTGTGGAGCGTTCCCACCGAGGCCGTGGACTGGTCCGACGGCGCCGCGCGCCTCGTCCGTGGCGGCTCGCCGGCGATCGAACTGGCCGAGCTGGTGCGGGCGACCGGGCCGCTGCGGGTGGACGACCGGTTCGAGGCGGGCATGGCCTTCCCCTTCGGCGCCCACGCGGCGGTGGCCGAGGTCGATCCCGAGCTGGGCACCGTACGGCTGCTGCGGGTGGTGGCCGTGGACGACTGCGGCGTGCAGCTCGACCCGGTGATCGTGCGCGGGCAGGCCTTCGGGTCGGCGGTGCAGGGCATCGGCCAGGCCCT
Organism: Kitasatospora sp. NPDC058478; assembly: GCF_042720345.1. Lineage (NCBI taxonomy): Bacteria > Bacillati > Actinomycetota > Actinomycetes > Kitasatosporales > Streptomycetaceae > Kitasatospora > Kitasatospora sp. NPDC058478. The sequence goes on from NZ_JBHXML010000032.1 coordinate 87,187, forward strand.
GTACGAGGGGATCCCCCACCGGGACGACGGCGTACCGCTGTTGGCCTCCGGGCTGCTGGACTACCTGCTGCCGACCTTCACCGAAGTGCCGGCCATCGAGGTCAGGGACACCTGCACCCCGGGCCCGGGTACGCCGCTGGGCGCCAAGGGGGCGGGCGAGTCGGGCTGCATCGGCACTCCGGCCGCGGTCATCAACGCCGTGGTCGACGCGCTGCGGATCGCCGACCCCGACCTGTTGCAGATGCCGCTCACCCCGGACGTGGTCTGGCGGGCGGCCCGTGCCCCGAAGCTTGTGGAGGCGGCTCGGTGAAGCCGGCCGCCTTCGACTACGCCGTACCGCGCACGGTGGCCGAGGCCGTCGAGGCGCTCGGCTCCGCGGACGGGACGGCCCAGGTGCTCGCCGGCGGGCAGAGCCTGATCCTCGACATGCGCCTGCACCGCGTGCGCCCCGGGCTGGTGGTCGACATCAACCGCGTCCCGGGACTCGACCGGGTCGACCCGGACGGCGGCACCCTGCGGGTCGGCGCCCTGGTACGACACCGCGCGTTCGAATCGGCACGGGCCGTCCCCGGCCCGCTCGGTACGCTGTTCGCCCGCGCGGCGGTCCACATCGCCCACCCTCCCATCCGCTCGCGCGGCACGATGGCGGGCAGCTTCGCCTGGGCGCACCCCGCCTCCGAGTGGTGCGCCGTGGGCGCCGCCCTGGACGCCGACGTCGAGCTGTCCGGCCCGCGGGGCACGCGCACGGTCGCGGCCCGGGACTACTTCCGGGGGCCGCACCTGACCGCTCGCCGACCGGACGAGCTGCTGACCTCGGTGGCCTTCCCGCTGCTCGACGGCGACACCGGGGTCGGTTTCACCGAGCACCGCCGTACGCACTTCTGCTTCGCCCAGGTCGCGGTCGCCGCCGCCCTGACGGTGCGGGAGGGGGTGGTCGCCGAGGCCCGGATCGGGCTGGCCAACTGCGCCGACCGGCCGCTGCGGGCCCGCGCGGCCGAGCAGGCGCTGATCGGCGCCGAGGCCTGGGCACCCGTCGGCGGACACCGGCTGCCCGACGGGCACCCGTTCGTCCGGGCCGGCGGGATCGCGGCGCAGCAGGACGCCGCCCCCGTGCCGGAGCCGTACGCCGACGTCGAGTACAAGCGGCAGGCCGTCGCGATCCTGGTCGCCAGGACGCTGCACCAGGCGGCGCAGGACCTGCGATCCCGCCGCGCCGAGCCGGACGGAGACCGCGCATGAGGATCACCCTGACCGTCAACGGCGAAACGCACCGGCTCGACGTGGAACCCCGCCGCATCCTCGCCGACGTGCTGCGGGAGGACTGCCGGCTGACCGGCACCCACCTGGGGTGCGAGCACGGCGTCTGCGGGGCGTGCACGGTGCTGGTGGACGGCGAGGCGGTCCGCTCCTGCCTCGTGTTCGCCGTGCAGTGCGACGGGAGTTCGGTGGGCACCGTGGAGGGCCTCGCCGGGCCCGGCGGCGATCCCCACCCCCTCCAGCGGGCGTTCTCCGCCGAACACGCCCTGCAGTGCGGCTTCTGCACCCCGGGGTTCCTCATGGTCGCCGCCGGCGCCTTGGCGGCCGACCCCGGCCTCGCCGACTCCCCCGAGAAGGTCGACGCCCTCGTCGGCTCCAACCTCTGCCGGTGCACCGGCTACGAACCCATCCGCCGCGCGATCCTGCGGGCCGCCCGCGAGCAGAACGCGCCGCGCCCGGACGACATGCGGGATCCGCCGCAACGACCGTCCGCTCACAACCGCCCGTAGAAGACATCTCATGTGGAGAGTCGGCGGGTGCAGATGGGGGCTGCGGCGGTGCCGGCGAAGGCGGCGAAGTGGTCGGCCTTGCGTTCGTAGCGGAGGTGGAGCCGGCGGAAGCCGCCGAGCCAGGCGGTTGATCACCCAGCGGTGTCGGCCGAGGCGTTGCCTGCGGCCCGGGACAGGCTCGCCCGGCCGGTCAGAGGAGGGCGCCGCCGGAGACCTCGATGCGCTCGGCGGTCACCCAGCGCAGGCCCTCGGAGGCCAGCGTGGCGATGGCGTCGCCGATCTCCTCGGGTTCGCCGACACGGCCGAGCGCGGTCTGCCCGGCCAGAACCTGGCGCATACCGACGTCATCCCGCATGGCACCGCCGTTGAAGTCGGTGGCGGTCGGCCCCGGGGCGATGGAGTTGACCCGGATGCCGCGGGGGCCGAGTTCTGCGGCCAGAGTGCGGCTCAGAGTCTCGACGGCGGCCTTCGAAGCGGAGTAGACCGACGTCGCGGCACTGGTGTGGCGAGTCAACGACGACGAGACGTTGATGACGTGGGCGCCCTGCGCCAGCAGCGGCACAAGCGACTGGATGAGGAAGAACGTGCCCCGCACGTTCGTGCCGAACACCGTGTCGAAGTCGTCGGCCGTGACAGCTTCCAGCGGACCGAAGACACCAACCCCCGCGTTGTTGACCACGATGTCGAGCCGCGAGGCCCCCCAGCGCTCAAGCAGTGCGCTCAGCTCGGAAGTGAAGGCTCCGAAGGAGGAGACGTCGCTGATGTCGAGACGCACGACAGCGGCAGTCCCACCCGCAGCGTGCACTCGCTGCGCCGTCTCCTCGGCCCCGGCCGCATCACCGCGATGGGTGACCACGACCCGCACCCCGCGCGCCGCCAGGGCAAGAGCCGTACTCCGGCCCAGGCCACGGTTCGCACCGGTCACCAAAGCGATCCTGTCGGCTGTCATCAGCTGCTCCCTCATCGCACGGCACCCGAGAGGCATCGGGCACCGCCATCAGATGCGAGTCACTTGACTCGCCTTTCCAACGCAGCGTAGGCGTGCCGAAAGAGGCGAGTCAAGTGACTCGCCTCGGAGCTAGGGCATACTGCACACATGGCAGCAGAGCTCTCCGCACATCACCGCCGTCTCGCCCAGCAAAAGCGTGAGGCGATCATCTCCGCGGCCACGGACCTCTTCCTGAACCGCGGTTACGACGGCACCTCCCTCGCCCGCATTGCCGAAGGTGCGGCCGTCTCGAAGTCCACCCTGTTCAAGCAGTTCCCCACCAAGGCAGCCCTCTTCGAGGCCATCGTCACCGAGTCCTGGCAGCGTGACACCGCAGGCGCCGTCGCGCGCCCTCAGGCCGGAGACCTGCGCTCCGGCCTGACCTCCATCGGCCACCGCTACGCCGACCTGATCGGCCGGCCCGGCATGACAGCCCTGTTCCGCATCGTCATCGCCGAGCTGCCCCGCTTCCCCGAACTGGGACGGATGCAGTTCCAGCTCGGCAAGCTGCCCTACTTCACCTCGGTCCAGCGCTACCTGGAGTCGGAGCACGAGGCCGGCAACGCCGACGTCCCGGACGCCGAGAGCGCCGCCAACCAGTTCCTCGGGATGATCGCCAACTACGTCCTGTGGCCCCGCATGCTGCTGACCGACTGGAACCCCGCAGCCTCTGACATCCGCTACGCCGTCGAGCAGGCGGTGGAGACCACGCTCGCCCGGTACGCCTCCGATCGACCAGCCTGATCCGAAGCTGGAAGTCGTGCGCCGCCACCCCAGTGCTGGAGGGGCCCGCGGAGCCGTGATCGTGCGGACCGTCGCCGTCGGCAAACGATGGCGAGCTCAAGCGGTCAGCGCATCACCGCTGTTGAGGAGGCGGGACGGCCAGCCGTGCGCCGGGAGGCAACGACGGATGCGCGCGCAGTCCATCCCCCTGCCCCGCGCCGGGCTAGTTTCGGCCTCCCAGGCAGGCCGGGCGACCCCACGCGATCGTCGCGGGGCACGGAGGCCGGCTGCGACCCCACACCAGACGAAGGCCGGCGCAACGATGACCGATCTCCGCGACGGGCAACCACACAGCACCCCGGACGCCTTGTGGTGCCCCTTCCCCTCCCTGACGAACCCCCACTCCGAACAGGCCGACCGGCAGAGCCTGGCCTGGCTGGCGTGCCACCGGCTGCTGGACGGTCGGCTCCGGCAGTCCGACCGGATCGGGCGCCAGCGCAGCGGCCACCTGGCCGCACGGACCAACCCCGAGGTCTCCGCCGAGATGCTGCGCCTGCTGTCCGACTGGTACGTCTGGCTCTTCGCCTTCGACGACGGGTACTGCGAGGACCGCGAACACGGAGACCGCCCAGGGCCGTTGGCCCGCACGACCGCTCTCCTCGCCCGGGTGGTCGACCCCGAGCCGCCCGGCGACGAGATGCCCGGACCGGCCGGCGCCTACGCGGTGGCCCTGCGGGAGATCCGGGACCGGGTCGCCGCACAGGCCTCGCCGTCACAGCTGTTCCGGTGGGAGTGCACGGTCCGCGACTACCTCTCCGCCCAGGTGTGGGAGGCCGCCAACCGCGAGGCGGGCACCGTACCGGGCCCGTCCGAGTACGCCGCCATGCGCAGGCACGCCGGGGCGACGTACACCTGCCTCGCCCTGGTCGACATCGCCGCCGGCTACGAAGTCCCGGCCGCGGAGGCGGACGGGCCTTCGCTGCGCAGGCTCAGGGACCTCACGGCGAACCTGGTGAGCTGGGACAACGACCTGTACTCCCACGCCAAGGAGACCGCGGGCGGCCAGGACCGCCACAACCTGGTCGAGGTCCTCGCCCGCCACCACCACTGCTCTCCGGCCGAAGCCCGACGGTCCGCCGTCGCCATGCGTGACACCGAGATGCGCGCGTTCATCGAGCTGAGCCGAACCATCCACACGGACGGCAGCGCCGCGGCCTCGGCCTACGCCCGCAGCCTCGGGCTGTGGCTGCGGGGGCACATCGACTGGTCCCGCGACACCTCCCGGTTCGACGTGCCGGCCCCCGCGGCGGGGCACTGATGCGCGAGGAGGACACCCCGCCCGGCACCGCGCCGTGCGCGCCGGGCCACCTGCCCCTGCTCGGGCACCTGCTCCCGCTGCTCGCCCACCCCGTGCCCTTCCTCCAGTCGCTCGCCGACCACGGCCCGGTGGTGCGGATCCACCTGTGGCGCAGACCGGTTCACGTTCTCACCGATCCCGAGCTGGTCCACCGGCTGCTCGTTCGGGACTCCGCGAAGACCGAGAAGGGCTTCGTCTTCGACAAGGCCCGCGGCCTGCTGGGCAACGGCCTGTTCACCTCCGAGGGCGCGTTCCACCTCCGCCAGCGACGCCTGGTCCAACCGGCCTTCCACCGCGACAGCATCCACCGGTACGCCGCCCTGACCGCCCGACTGGCAGCGGCGGCGGTGACCCGCTGGGAGCCCGGGCAAGCCGCGCCGATCGAGCCGCGGATGCACCGACTCGCCCGGGACGTCGTGGTCGAGGCACTGTTCGCCACCCGCCTGAGCCACGCCCAGAAGGCCCGGATCGACCGGGCCGTGCCCGTGGTCCTCACCGGATTCGTCCAGCGGGCGCTCTACCCGTCACCGCTGCTGGAAAAGCTGCCCGTACCGGCCAACCGGCGCTTCGACACAGCGGTCCGGGACCTGCGCACCGTCGTGGACGAGATCATCGCCCAGGCCGCCGCCCCGCACCAGGGCCCGGACGACACGCTGCTGTCCCTGCTGCTGACCACCCGCGACAAGGAGACCGGCCTCGCCATGGCACCGGCCCAGGTCCGGGACGAAGCGGTCTCGCTGCTCCTGGCCGGCACCGAGACGACCGGCACCACACTCGCCTGGTTCTTCCACGAACTCGCCCGGCACCAGGACCTGCAGGACGAGCTGAGCGAGGAGGTGCGCGCCGTCGCCACCGACGGCACCGTGTCCCCTGGCGACCTACCGCGTCTGGAGCGCACGGGGCACGCGCTCAGCGAGACCCTCCGCCTCCACACCCCCAACTGGATCCTGATGCGCCGGGCAGTGGCACCGCTCCGGTACGGCGGTGTCCTCCTGCCCCCGGGGGCGGAGGTCCTCTTCAGCCCGACCGCGCTGCACCGCTCCCCGCGGCTCCACCCCGACCCCTTGCGATTCGATCCCGACCGCTGGCGCCGTCCTGCGGGCCACGCCCCACCCAGACTGTTCATCCCCTTCGGCGCGGGCCACCACAAGTGCGTCGGCGAGTCCTTCGCCTGGGCCGAGATGCTCGTCGTCGCCGCAGCCGTCCTCGCCCGCCTGCGACTCAGGCCCGCCACCGCCACCCCCCTCCGGGAGAGCGCCGCCGCCGCCACCATCCGCCCGCGCGGCCCGCTGCTCATCGCGGTTCGGCGATGAGCAG
>NZ_JBHXML010000033.1:0-93305 GCF_042720345.1 Kitasatospora sp. NPDC058478
GATCCGACAACCGCTCACCCGCACACGACTTGACCTGCCCCACCCTCGCCACACCACAACCAACGAGACAGACACACCAAAGTCACTGGCATTGGCTCTAGGCCCAACGGACGACCGGGTCCCGGTTCCGGTGGCCGATCCGCCGCCGCCCCCTGCGGGGCGAGGGTGGGGGCATGAACGCAGCACAGCACACCGCCCCCGCCCCCGTCGCCGTGGTCACCGGCGCCTCCCGGGGGCTCGGCCTGGCGCTCGCCCGGGCCCTCGCCGCCGACGGCTGGCAGCTGGTGATCAGCGCCCGCGGCGCGGCCGGACTCGCCGCCGCCGAGGCGGCCCTGGCCGCCGTCACCAAGGTCGTCGCCCTCCCCGGTTCCATCGTCGACGACGACCACCGCGCCCACCTGACCGCGGCCGCCGACGGGCTCGGCGGCGCGAGCCTGCTGGTCAACAACGCCGGTACGCTCAACGGCGCCACCGCGCCCGGCGCCGAACCGCTGCCCCGGCTGGCCGACTTCCCGCTGCCGGACCTGCTGGAGACCTTCGAGGTCAACGCGCTCGCCCCGATCGCCCTCACCCAGCTCGTCCTGCCGCAGCTGCGCGCCCACGCCGGGGCCGTACTCAACATCAGTTCGGACGCCGCGGTCGTGCCCTATCTAGGCTGGGGCGGCTACGGCGCCAGCAAGGCGGCGCTCGACCTCGCCACCGCCGTACTCGCCCGCGAGGAGCCGGAGTTGCGGGTGTGGGCGGTGGACCCGGGAAGCATGCGCACCGGGATGTTGCAGGAGGCCAGCCCCGGTGAGGACATCTCCGGCGAGCCGCTGCCCGAGGAGGTGGTGCCGGTCCTGCTCGGACTGCTGCACGACCGCGCCCCTTCCGGCCGCTACCGCGTCGAGGACCTGAGGGCCGCGGCCCGGGGTGGGCGATGACCGGACTGGCGGACCTCGGCCTCGACGTCGCCGTGCCGCCCGAACTCTCCGCCCGGGCACCGGCGGAGGCGCGCGGCGGGGCGCGCGACGGCGTGCGGATGCTGGTCGGCCGGCGCGACCGGGGGAGCGTCGAGCACCACCGCTTCACCGAGCTGCCCGGGGTGCTGCGCGCGGGTGACCTGCTGGTGGTCAACAACTCGGCCACCCTGCCGGCCGCGCTGCCCGGCCGGCTGCCCGACGGTACGGCGGTCGCGCTGCACCTTTCCTCCGCCCAGCCCGACCAACGTGGCTCCTACCTGGTGGAGTTGCGGCGGGTGGTGCCGGGGTCGGCGGCCGCCTACTACCCGCCGGCCGACTCCCCGGCCCGCCCCGGTCTGCGGGTGGCGCTGCCCGCCGGCGGCGCGGCCGAGCTGGTCGCACCGTTCACCGCCCGGCTCTGGTACGCCCGACTCACCTTTCCAGCAGGGCTGTTGCCGTACCTGGAGGCGCACGGCAAGGCGATCCGGTACGGCTACGTGGACCGCGACTGGCCGATCGAGGCCTACCAGACGGTCTTCGCGACCGCCCCCGGCAGCAGCGAGATGCCCAGCGCCGCAAGGCCGTTCAGCGCGGAGGTGGTGGCCCGGCTGGCGGGTCGCGGGGTGCTGGTCGCGCCGGTCACACTGCACACCGGGGTGGCCTCGCCGGAGGCGCACGAGGCGCCGTACGCCGAGCGGTTCCACGTCCCGGCGGCCACCGCCCGCCTGGTCGGCCATGTGCGGGCCGGCGGCGGGCGGGTGATCGCCGTCGGCACCACGGTGGTGCGCGCCCTGGAGTCGGCCGCCGCGCCGGACGGCACCGTCCAGGAGGCGGACGGCTGGACGGAGTTGGTGATCACCCCGGAGCGCGGGGTGCGCGCGGTCGACGGCCTGCTCACCGGCTGGCACGAGCCCCGCGCCTCGCACCTGCTGATGCTGGCCGCCGTCGCCGGGCGGCCCCTGCTCGCCGAGTGCTACCGGGCTGCCGTCCAGCACCGTTACCTCTGGCACGAGTTCGGCGACGTGAACCTGCTCCTGCCGGACTGAGCCCGCGGGCCGTGCCTCCCGGTCGTAGGCCGCGCCACCCGGTCGCGGGCCGGATCACTCGGACGGGCTGCCCGGGGGCAGTTCCAGCTCGAACCAGACCACCTTGCCGTCCCCGGTGCGGCGGCTGCCCCAGCGGTGCGCGAGCTCGTTGACCAGGTGGATGCCGCGCCCGCCCTCGTCCTCGGCGCGGGCGCGCCGGATCCGGGGCGTCTCGCTCTCCTGGTCGGCGACCTCGACGGTGAGCGCCCGGTTGCAGAACAGCCGCAGCTGGGTGGGGGATCCGGCGTGCACCAGGGCGTTGGTGATCAGCTCGCTGGTGAGCAGTTCGGCCCAGTCGGCGAGCGCTTCGAGGCCCCAGGCGGCCAGCGTCTCGCGGGTGAAGCGGCGCGAGTGGGCGACCATCGCGCGGTCGCCGGTGAGCGGCAGGCTGGCGATCCGGTCCGCGCCGACCGGCCGGACCTGCGCCATGATGACGGCGATGTCGTCCTCGCTGGTGGGGCCGGTGAGTTCGGCCAGGACGGCGTCGCAGGTCTGCTCCAGCGAGCGGCGCCGGTCGGCGACCGTCCGGCAGAGCAACTGCAGTCCCTCGTCGATGTCGTGGCCCCGGCGCTCGACCAGCCCGTCGGTGTAGAGCACCAGGATGGCCTCCTCGGGGAGGGTGAACTCCACGCTCTCGAACGGGACTCCGCCGACGCCGAGCGGTGCGCCGGGCGGCAGTTCGACCAGGTGCGCCCGCCCCTGCGGATCGGCGACGACGGGCGGCAGGTGGCCGGCGCAGGCGGCGGTGCAGTGGCGGTCCACCGGGTCGTACACCACGCAGACGCAGGTGGCGAACTGGCCCTCGCCGAGCGCGCTGGAGGCCTCGTCCAGCCGGTGCAGGACGCGCTCCGGGTCCAAGTCCAGGGTGATCAACGTTCGGGCGACGGTGCGCAGTTGGCCCATCGTCGCGGCGGCCCGGATGCCGTGGCCCATCACGTCGCCGACGATCAGCGCGACCCGCCCCGAGGAGAGCGGCACGACGTCGAACCAGTCGCCGCCGACCTCGCTGACCACGCTGCTGGGCAGGTAGCGGTAGGCGAGGTCCAGGCCGAGCGTGCGGTGGATCTCCTGCGGCAGCAGGCTGCGCTGGAGGGTGAGCGCGGTGTCCCGCTCGCGCCGGTAGAGCCGGGCGTTGTCGATCGCGAGGGCGGTGCGCGCGGCGAGTTCCTCGGCCAGCGAGCGGTCCTCCGGGCCGAACGGCTCCGGGTTGCGGGTGCGGACGAACTCCGCGCCGCCCAGTACGAGTCCGCGCGCCACCAGCGGCACCATCAGGTACGAGTGCACCCCGGCGGCCAGCCCCGGCTGGACCCGGTCGGGCGAGGCGGCGATCCGGCGCATCTCCTCCTCGGTCACCTCGGAGACCAGGATCGAGCGCCGGGTGCGCAGGCTCTGCGCGTACAACTGGGCGGACTGCGAGGTCTCGCCGACCTGGTCGGAGGCCGCCGTCATGGTGCCGTCCCGGGTCGCTTCGCCGACCGCCACCGCCCGCATCAGTATCGACTCGTTATCCGGGACGGGGCCGGGCTCCTCACCGCCGAGCACCGCGTCGCGCAGGTCCACGGTGACGAAGTCGGCGAAGCGCGGGATCACCACCTCCACCAACTCCTGGGCGGTGCGGTGCAGATCGAGGGTGGTGCCGATCCGGGTGCTGGCCTCGTTGAGCAGTGACAGCCGCTGCTGCGCGGCCCGGGCCGCGTCCAGCGCCCGCTGCCGGGCGGCGGCCGCGTCCCGCTCGCGGGTGAACAGCAGTGCGTTGTCGATCGACACGGCGGCCCGCACCGCCAACTCGCCGGCCAGCGCCATGTCGTCCTCCTCGTACGGGCGCTCCACCAGGGTGCGGTAGAAGCCCGCGACGCCGACCGCGGTGCCGCGCGCGATCAGCGGGACGACCATGAAGGAGTGGACGTTCTGCTCCCGCACCGCCGCGGCGCGCACCGGGTCGTCGGCGAACCAGGCCAGCCCCTCCGCGTCCATCCGCGGCACCAGGACCGGCTTGCGGTGTGCCAGGCTCCACGCGTACGGCGTGCCGGGTGCGAAGCGGTGCACCCCGCCGAGCCGGGCGACCGGCCGCAATGTCGAGCCGGGCACCGAGTGGAAGGCCATCCGCCGCAGCAGCGCCGAACCGTCCTCCGGGGCGCGGGCCTCGCGCTCGCCGCGGACCAGTTCCTCCAGCACCTCCACCACCACGGAGTCGGCCAGCCTGGGCGTCGCCACCTCGGCCAACTCCTGTGCGGTCTGGGCGAGATCGAGGGTGGTGCCGATCCGGGCGGAGGCCACGTTGACCAGCGCCAGCCGCTCCTGGGCGGCCTTCGCCTCGCGCAGCGCCTGCTGCCGGGCCAGGACGGTCTGGTGCTGGCGCAGGTACAGCCGGGCGTTGTCGATCGCGACGGCGGCCCGCGAGGCCAGCTCGTCGCCGAGGGTGATGTCGGCCTCGGCGAACGACTCCCGGTCGCCGCGCCGCGAGTACACCACCATGCCGAGCGTGGTGCCGCGCGCGACCAGCGGGGTGATCCGCACCGAGCGCGGCCGGTCGCCGAGGTAGGCCCGGCGGTGGCTCTCGGTGATGGCCTCGCTCAGCAGCGGCAGCTCCCAGGACGGCACCACCACCGTCCGCCCGGTGGCCAGCGCCCGGGCGTACGGCGAGTCCGGGGTCAGCTCGTACAGCGATTCCACCGGCAGTGACTCGGCCGGGTACAGCGGGTCGGTGGTGGCCAGGGCCAGCCGGCGGACCAGCTGCGGCGCGTCCGGGTCGGGCGGTTCGACGTTCCGCCCGGCCACCAGCACCTCCAGCGCGAACACCCCGCTGATGTCGGCGACCCTGGGCACCATCGTGTCGGCCAGCTCCCGGGCGGTCTGCCGCAGGTCGAGCGTGGTGCCGATGGAGGCGGTCGCGTCGACCAGCAGGGCCAGCCGCTCCTGGGCGCGCGCCGCCCGGGCCTCGGCGCGGAACCGCTCGGTGACGTCGATGACGGTGGAACTCACGCCGAGCACCCGGCCGCCGGGTTCCTCCAGCCGGAAGTACGAGGCGGACCACGCGTGGTCGCGCTGCGGGTCGCCCGGGGTGCGGCCGTGCGAGCGGGTGTCCACCACCGGTTCGCCGCTCTCCAGCACCCGCCGCATCACCGCCTCGGCCTCGGCGCCGTTGATCCCGGGCAGCACCTCGGTGAGCCGGTGGCCGAGCTGCTCCTCGACGGGCAGGCCGTTGGCCCGGGCCAGCGCCTCGTTCAGCCGGACGAACCGCAGCTCGGGGTCGAAGACGCCCATGCCCACGGGGGACTGGGTGAAGAAGCCGTCGAGCACCGCCAGGTCCGCCTGGATCCGGCGCAGCGTGGTCACGTCGGAGGCGACGGCCAGCACCAGCGTGCGGCCGTCCGGCCCGGTGATCGGATGGGTGCGGAACTCCAGGTTCACCAGGTGCCCGTCCCGGTGCCGGACCGGGAACACGCCGGACCAGGGCCGGCCGTTCAGGATCTGCTGGAACAGCTCCAGCACCTCGGGCCGCTGCTCCTCGGAGGTCAGCAACTTGGCGGCCCTGGCCCCGACCGCCTGCCCCGGGGAGTAGCCGAGCAGTGCCTCCGCGTCGCCGCTCCAGTGCAGGATCCGGCCGTCGGCCTCGATCAGCGCCGTCGCGATCGGCACCATCAGCAGGGCGTCCTGTTGCGGCTCGCCCTGGTGGTGCTCGTTGTCGTTCACCATGGCCAGAGAACCGTCCGGAGATCGTCCCCACCAGCCCTGCCATCTTCGCACGCGGCCCCGGCGGGCCGCTCACCGTAGCGGGCTCACCGGTGCGGCAGCGGGCGCTCCGGGAAGGGCTCGCCGGGCTTCGGCGCCTCGGACTTCGGCGGTGCGGGCGGCCAGGGCGAGCAGCGCGCCGACGAGGCACAGGGCGGCGGCGACCAGGACGGCCCGGTCGGTGCCCGCCGCCAGGGCGCGGGCGGCGGCCTCCCGGCCGGGGCCGCCCGGTCGGGCCGAGCCCGCGACGGCCACGGTGACCGCGACGCCGAGCGCCGAGCCCAGGTACCGGGAGGTGTTGTTGGCACCCGAGCCCATGGCCGCCCGGTGCGCCGGGACGCTGCTGACGGCCAGCCGGGCCAGCGCCGCGTTGAGCACCCCGCTGCCGACGCCCGCCACCGCCAGACCCGGCGCCAGCCGCAGCCAGCCGGAGCCGGGCGCCAGCCCGTACAGGCCCGCCTCGCCGAGGCCGCAGACCGCGAGTCCGACGGCGACCTGCGCGGTGGCCGACAGGTGCGCCGCCAGCCGCCGCGCCTGGAGCGCGGACAGCACCGACAGGCCCGACCAGAGCGCCAGCACCCCGCCCGCGGCCAGGCCGGACAGGCCCAGGACGCCCTGGAGCAGGGTCGGCAGGTAGCTCATGAAGCCGACCAGCGAGAGCCCGGTGAACAGCGCCCCGACGGTGGCGGCGACGAAGCCGGGGCTGCGGAACAGTGCGAGGTCCAGCATCGGCTCCCGGGTCTTCGCCTCGACCAGCCCGAACAGCGCCAGCAGCAGCACGCCGAGGGCCAGCAGCGCGACGACCACCGGCCGCCCCCAGCCGCCGCGCCCCTCGGCCAGCCCGGCGATCAGGCAGGACGTCCCGGCGGCCAGCGTCAGCACCCCGTACGGATCGAGGGCGCGTGGCCGTTCGGCCCGGGACTCGGTGAGGACGGTGGCCGCGTACGCCGCCACGGCGGCCGAGACGATCGCGATCCCGCCGCTGACCGCGCGCCAGCCGGCCCACTGCCCTACCAGCGCGCCGTACACCGGGCCGACGGCGATGCCGAGGCCGACGGCGGCGCCCCAGACCCCGAGGGCCCGGATCCGGCCCGGTCCGGGCGGGTGGGCGTGGCTGATCAGGCCGAGCGCGGGTGCCAGGACGGCGGCCGAGGCGACGCCGAGCAGCACCCGGGCGGCCAGGTAGACGGCGCCGCCGGGGGCCAGCGCGGCCAGCGCCTCGGCGGCCGCGAACAGCAGCACGCCGAAGGTGAAGACCCGCTTGCGGCCGTGGTCGTCGGCGGCGCTTCCGGCGGTGAGCAGCAGGGCGGAGATGCCGACCAGGGTGCCGGTGAGGATCCAGGTCCGGCCGGTGGCCCCGAGGTGCGCGGCCTGGGCGGTGGCGGCGAGCGAGGCGGTGGGGGCGGTGTAGGCGACGGTGACCAGCGCGGTTGCGGCCGCGGTGGCGGCCAGGGTGGCGCGGGGCCGGGCGGGCGCGGTGACGGGCACGGTGACGGGGGAGGAGCCGGGGGAGGAGCCGGGTGGTGCGGGGGACATGGGGTGTTCCCTCCGGAGCGCGGACCTTAGGTCTGGTGAATGAACCTTCGTCTCGGTCGGCACGCTACCACCATTGGTCTGTTCATTGAACCCTCTGTCCGGGTGGACTAGGCTGACCCGCATGGCGCTGGGAACCGACTACGAACAGCAGGACTGCGCACTGGCCCGCGCCCTGGAGGTGGTCGGCGAACGCTGGAGCCTGCTGATCCTCCGCGACGCCTTCTACGGGGTGCAGCGCTTCAACGACTTCCTCGCCCACCTCGGCATCCCCCGCGCCGTCCTCACCGCCCGCCTCAACGCCCTGGTCGCGGCCGGGGTGCTGCGCAAGGAGCCGTACCAGCAGGCGCCGCTGCGCCACGGCTACCTGCTCACCGGGACCGGCCTCGAACTGTGGGGGCCGCTCTACCAGTTGAGCCGCTGGGGCGGCCGCCACGCGACCGCGGGCGGCCCGCACCACCTGTTCGCGCACGCCGTCTGCGGCACCGACCTGGACGTCGTCGGCGTCTGCCCGCGGTGCGGCGGCGCACCCGTCCCGCCGGCCGGGATCGCGATGCGCCCCAACCCCGCCCGTGGCGGCACGCACCGGGACGACCCGGTCTCCCGCTCCCTGGTCCGCCCGCACCGGCTGCTCGAACCGATCGCCTCGGCGGCGCCGGCCGCCTAGCGAACGGCGGTCGGCAAAAGGCGAACGGCGAACGGCTGGCGACAGACGGCGGCGCGGCCGCCGGCAGGCTGCCGACGACCGCGCCCACCGCGTTCCGCTTACGGGTGGAACGTCACCTCCGGATCGGCGGCGGTCGGCCCGTCGAGGAGCGGCTGCGGCGTGCCCTTCAACTGGAGGTCGAAGAAGGCCGCCACGTACGAGCGGGTGAGCTCCACGCCCCGCTCGCCCGACATCGTGGTGCCGGGAGGCTGGGGCAGGTTGAGCTTCTCGAAGAACAGCGGGAAGTCGGTGAAGGTGCCGTGGTTGGAGCCGGCGAAGGTCAACCAGCGCTTCCAGCCGTCGAGGTGCGGCCAGCTCTCCGTCCAACTGCTGTCCTCGGCGCCGTCGGGCAGCGGGTGGCCGATCATCAGGAAGGGCTTGCCGCCGATCCCGGAGGCGGGGACGGTGACGTCCATGGTGCCGTCCAGGTCCACCCCGGCCCGGATCCGGTCGTCGGTGAGCAGGGACGGGACGGTCGAGGCGCCGCCGGCCGAGTGCCCGGCCATCCCGATCCGGTCGCGGTCGATCATGCGGGCGTAGCGCCACGCCGGGTGGGGGCGGGCGGTCAGCTGGTCGAGGACGAAGGAGACGTCCTTCGCCCGGCTGTTGTCCACGGCCGCCCAGGACTCCGGGGTCGTCAGCTTGTTGCACAGCAGGCACGGGAGGGTCTGCCCGTCGGGGAACGTCGTCCCGGTGTTCTCGTAGGTGTGGTCGACCAGCGCGACGACGTACCCGCGGCTGGTCAGGTCCTCGGCGAGGCCGCTCAGCGAGGCCCGCGGCATGGTGAAGCCCGGCGACAGCACCACCAGCGGGAAGTGGCCGCCCTGCGGGCGCGCGTCGGACTTCGCCCAGGTCCGGGTGCCGGTGACCGTCTCGGTCGGGATGGTGTTGCCCGGGAGCTTCCCGTCCAGCAGCATCCGGGCGGCCGCAGGGGTCATGTACGGGGCCGCGCTGCCCGTCCCGGCCTTCGCGGGGTAGTACATCGACACCATCAGCTGGCGCGGACCGGCGGAGGGGACCCACGGATCCGGGCGGTCCTGGTCCACCAGGTGCAGGATCTCCTGCCCGACCGCGTACGGGCCGGTCGGGCGCGGCAGGTCGACGTGGACGGCGGTCGGGGCGGGAGCGGAGGCGGAGGCGTTCGCCGGAGCGGCGGGAGCGGCCAGGGCCGGCACGGCGGCGGCGACGGACAGCGGCAGGGTGAGCAGCAGGGCCGCCGCGGCGGCGGTGGCGCGAAGTCGGTTCATGTGAGGGACGGTAGGCCGGGGGAGCGGAAGTTGACGTCCCCTCAGCGGCGTACAGATCCCTTCCGGGAGGTGCGGGCGGGGACCCTTAGGGGTCGGCCGGACGGACGCCGGCCGGACCGGACCGGGGGGGTCCTTTGAGGAGCCGAACTCGCCGCTGAGCAGCGAGTCCGGGAGTCCAGCCCCCGGGACCGTTCGCCGGTCAGAGGCTCCGGGCCCGGACCTCCTCGACGAAGGCCGCCGCCGCACCGGCGTTCGGCACCGGGAGGGTGAGCGGCAGGCCGGCCGAGTGCGTCCGGATCTCCAGCTCCCCGAGATCCGAGGCCCGCGCGGACTGCACCTCCGCCCACCGGAACGCCTCCGTCGCGGCGAGCGGATGCGGCGGCCGGTGCACCAGCCCGCCGGCCGTCAGCGTCAGCCGCCCCCGGGCGAACCGGACGCCGCCCTCCGTGCGCAACGCCTCGTGCAGCGCGGCCCGGAGGGTCGGGCGGAGCCGCTCGTCGAGCTCCCGGAACAGCTCGTCCAGCCGCCGCAGCTGCGCCAGTGCCAGCGGTTCGTCCGCGCCGACCAGCCAGATCCGGCCCTGCTCGCCCACCCCGTGCCGCCCGCCGGGGGAGTACTCGGTGGCCTCCACCGCACTCCACGGCAGGGGCCGCTCCGCGCCGTCCGCCCCGACCAGCACCAGCCCGCGCTCGTGCACCCGGACGGCCCGCAGGCCCGGTGCCGGCCGCAGCCGCCCGTACCCGCTCGCGGCCGTGATCGCCGCCGCGGCCACCACGGGCGCGGGCCACCACTCCCCGCTCGCCAGCCAGGCCGCCCCGGCGACGGCGGCCGCCGCCGCGTCCAGCCAGGCCCGCGTCCGCCACGGCAGCGGCCGGAACCGCCGGTACACCCGCACCGCCCGGCCGAGCCGCCCGTCGCCGCCCGCGACCGACCGAGCCCGCGACAAGGGCCACACCACCGCCACCTCGGCCACCTCCCGCTGAGCGAACACCACAACCGGAACCACGACTGTCAGATCCTCAGCATCGACCGACCGCCGCGCCCTCGAACAGGGCCAATTCGTACCTCTTGGCCCTGAAACGAACTCACCCCATCCTCCACCTCACTCCGCCGACGGCCGCACCCGGTCCTCCACTCGACCCGGCCTGCCGCTCGATCGGACCCGCCGCCTCAGCTCGTCGTCGCGTACTCGTTCTGCAACGTGCGCAGCAGGGCCGTCCCGGCCGGATCGGCGGAGCGACGGGTGTTGACCAGCACCGCCACCCCCACCTGCTTCTCCGGATCGAAGGCCACGAAGGAGCGGAACCCGCCCGTGCCGCCGTTGTGCCAGATCTGCAGGTGGCCGCCCTGCTGGGTGTGCAGGCGGTGGCCGAGCCACCCCAGGTGCATCCAGGCGAACGGGTTGACCCGGTGCCGGGTCGCCCGGGTGAGGGTGATCGCGGGCGCCAGCGGCGCGTCCGGCTCGCGGTCGGCGGCCAGCTGGGCCCGCAGGAGTATCGCCAGGTCGGAGGCGGTCGACCGGAGCCCGCCCATACCGGGGACGTCCGCGAAGTCCCAGTACGGCACGGGCCGCCCGCCGGAGGTGTGCCCGTGCGCCAGCCGCCCGGACTGCTCCCGGCCCGAGCGCACGTGGGTGTCCACCAGCCCCAGCGGCTCGCATATCTCACGCGCCACCAGCTCCTCGTAGCCGGTGCCGGCCCGGTGGGCGAGGGCCAGGCCGAGCAGCCCGGCGCCGAGGTTGGAGTAGCGGAAGCCACGCCCGGGTCTGGCCCGCAGTCTCGTCCTGGCCAGCCCGGCGAGGACGTACTCGGTGCTGCAACGGGCGTACGGATCGGGCTTGTTGGGATTGAGCAGTGCCGTCGCCAGCAGGCCCCGGGGCAGCCGGGGGAGCCCGGAGGTGTGGGTGGCGAGGTGCCGCAGGGTGATCGGCTGCCCGCCCCTGGCCGGGACGGCGACACCGCCGGGCCGTACGTCGGCGAGCACGTCGGCGAGCGGTTCGTCGAGCCCGGTGGCGGCCCCGCCGGAGTCGGCGAGCACCAGCCGCGCGAGGACGAGCGAGGTGAACACCTTGGTGACGGAACCGACTTCGAACAGGGTGTGCGGCCCGGGCGCGGCGCCGCCCGGACCGGTCCGCCCGGCGCCGCGGATCTCCACGGCGCCGCCGGCCAGCCCGGCGACCACCGCACCGACGTGCTGGCCTGCGAGCCGGTCGGCGGTCTGTTGCACGAGGCCGGCGAGTTCGTTCATGCCTTGAGCGTAGGGCGTGTCTTCGAACCCCCGTCGTCCGCCGGAGCGACGATTTCAACCGCCCTCCGCTGCCCCCGCAGGAGGACGCCCCCCACATGAGTACGTCCCGCTACGCTCGGCAGCGTACGGGCACCACGGTGTGATGACCGGTCCGGGCGTAGCGGGGCGCGTGGTGGGGCGGGGGCGAGCCGTCAGCAGCTCAGGTTGCCCCCGGGGACGGTGCCGAGGATCTGGACGAAGCTCTGGTACAGGCTGATCCGGTGCTGCATCTGGGCGGTGTTGTTGCCGTTGCACTCCAGCGAGCCGTTGATGCTGCGGATCGTCTCACCGAAGCCGTACCCGTTGACCATGGCGTTGTGCGCGGTCATGGTGCCCGGCCCGTTCTGGGTGTTCCAGTACCAGAGGCCGGTCTTCCAGGCCACCGCCGGGTCGGTCTGCACCAGGTTCGGATTGTTCAGCAGGTCGATGCCGAGCGCGTCGCCGGCGGCCTTGTAGTTGAAGTTCCAGCTCAGCTGGATCGGCCCGCGCCCGTAGTACGCGGCCTGCCCGGCCGGGCACCCGTACGGCTGCGAGGTGTCGCAGTAGTGCGGGTAGTTGGAGGTGTTCTGCTCGACCACGTACACCAGTCCGCCGGTCTCGTGGCTGACGTTGGCGAGGAACGCGGCGGCCTCCTGCCGGCGCACGGTGTCGCTGCCGGTGGCCGCGAAGCCGGGGTAGGCGCCGAGCGCGTCGAGCAGGCCCTGGTAGGTGTAGAAGGAGTTCCGGCCCGGGAACATCTGGTCGAACTGGGCCTGGCTGACCGGGAATCCGCCCGGGTTGGGCGGCTGGGTCGAGCCGCAGCCGTACGGCTCCCAGTACCAGGTGCTGATGACCGGGTCGTAGCCCGGGTTGTCGTGGGTGGCGCGGTAGTAGCCGCCGTTGGTGTACCGGACGATGTCGCCGGCGACGTAGGCGCGGCCGGCGACCCAGGCGGGGTAGTTGCAGGTGCCGGACGTCGGGGTCGGCGTCGGGTCGGTGGACCCGCCGCAGGAGCCCTGGTCGGCCCAGACCCCGGTGCCGCCGGTGCTCGGGGGCTCGTTCTGGGTCCACCACTTGGCGTTCCAGTTGTGCCCGTTGTACGAGACGGCCGCGCCGCCGGTGTAGGCGGTGGCCGCGCTCCACGGCGTGCCGCAGGCGGCGGCGCTGGCGGAGGCGGGGAGGAGCACCGCGACCGCCAGCGCCGTGACCACGGCGGAGAGCAGCGCGAGCAGGCGTTTCATTGACACGTCATCACCCCTTGTGCGGTGGGGGCCGCACGTCGTCGTGACAGGGACTTGAGTGGGGCAGGGGAGCCGGGTCCCGTGCGGGGGTGCGCCAGGGGGGCGGCCGACCGGGGTGTGGGCCGGTGCGGGGCCGTGAAGGCGACTCAAGCGGAGTGTTCTATACCTGTCAAGAGAGTGGGTGAAACCGGCTCACAAATGCGGTGCGCACGCCCCCGGCGCCCCTGCGAGCCCCATCGGCCCCCGACCCGCCCCCTTCAGCCCCCGAGCGCCGCCCGCAGCCGGGCCGCGACCTCCGCCGCCCCCGCCTCGTCCGGGTACTTCCCCCGCGGCCAGAAGAAGCCGCGCAGCCCGTCCTTCGGATTGCGCGGCACCACGTGGACGTGCAGATGCGGCACCGACTGGCTGATCCGGTTGTTCGCCGCCACAAAGCTGCCCGCGGCTCCCAGTCCGCGCTCCACCGCGGCGGCCACCCGCTGCACCTGGAGGAAGAACGGCCCCACCTCGGCGGCCGGCAGGTCCGCCAGGGTGCGGCGGTGGGTGCGCGGGACGACCAGCACGTGGCCGGGGAACAGCGGCCGCCGGTCCAGGAAGGCCACCGCCGCCTCGTCGTCCAGCACTCGGTGCGCGGGCTCCTCGCCCGCCACCACCGCACAGAAGACGCAGTCCATCCGTCCATTCAATCCACCGGCGGCCGCCCCGGCACTTCCGCGATCGCGCGGTTGCGGGGCGTCACCCGTCCGGCCGCCGAGCAGGTGCGGCCGCCCGGTCGGGGGGCGCACGGTGCTGGAGGGGGTCGACCAGAGGCGCGCCGCGCGCCGTACGAGGAGGTGGCCCGATGGCGGGCAAGTTCGAGGTCTACGAGGACGCCGGCGGCAAGTACCGGTTCCGGCTCAAGGCGGGCAACGGCGAGATCGTCGCCACAGGCCAGGGCTACTCCAGCAAGGAGGCCGCCCACAAGGGCGTCGAGGCCGTCCAGCGGGCGGCCAGCGACGCTCCGGTGGTGGACGTGCCCAAGGCCGCCTGAGCACGCCGAGCGCCGAGCGCGCCACGCCCGCCCGCACCGTTCGTCACTCGTAGCGGTAGAGCAGCGCCTCCCGCTCGGTCTGCTCGATCATCTCGACGGTCAGCGACTCGTCCCGCAGGTGCGAGAGGGTGATCTCGGCCGAGGTCGGCTGCGCGTCCTTGGCCGGCCAGTTCTCCGGCTTCCACGCCGAGCCGCGCAGGAAGGCCTTCGGGCAGTGCGCGTACACCTCCTCGACGGCCACCACGATCGCGCTGCGCGGGGGCTTGCCGACGGCGGTCAGCTGCCGCAGCAGCTCCGGGTCGGTGGAGATGCAGGCCCGCCCGTTGACCCGCAGCGTGGTGTCCCGGCCCGGGACCACGAAGAGCAGCCCGACCCGGCCGTTCTCCAGGATGTTGTGCAGGGTGTCCAACCGCTTGTTGCCGGTGGCGTCCGGGATGGCCAGGGTGTGCTCGTCGAGGACGGAGACCACCCCGGCCGGCCCGCCGCGCGGGGAGACGTCGCAGCGCCCGGCGGCGTCCGAGCTCGCCACGAACACCAGCGAGGAGCAGGCGATCAGCCGCCGCGCGACCTCGTGCAGGTGGTCGACCTGCTTGCGGCGCGCGTGCTCGCCGGG
The DNA here is from genome assembly GCF_042720345.1 of Kitasatospora sp. NPDC058478. Lineage (NCBI taxonomy): Bacteria > Bacillati > Actinomycetota > Actinomycetes > Kitasatosporales > Streptomycetaceae > Kitasatospora > Kitasatospora sp. NPDC058478. The sequence continues at coordinate 14,391 of NZ_JBHXML010000033.1, forward strand.
CTGCTCGTAGATCTCGCGCAGCTGCGCCGGGTCGGTCAGCGCCCCTGCGCTGAGGGCGGCGAACAGGCTGCCCGGCATGTCCGGAGCGGTGGTTGACGCAATGACAGATTCCGGTGTGCTGGTCATACCGGAAATCTAGCCGAACCCCTTTCCGGAGCGCCTGGCCGCCGGGCGGTGCACCCCTCGGTAAAGCTTCCCCGCCACCCCTCCCCACCAGCGGTTTTACGCTGATAATGGGGCCAGGCGCTCCGCTCGGAGGTGGTGGTCGTGATCGTGAGGATCTGGGCCGGGCAGGTCCTGGCCGGTCGCATCGAGGAATTCTGTGTGCTGCTGACAACCCAGGTGATCCCGCAGCTCGGGCGGACCGACGGTTGCCTGGGCGGCGAACTGCTGCGCTCGGTGACCGAGGACGGACACCGGGTGCTCGTGGTGAGCCGCTGGCGCGACGAGGCGGCCCTGCGCGGGTACGCGGGGCCGATGTGGCGGATCCGGCCGGTCTGGTCGGAGGGCGAGCTGTGCTACCTCGCGCACCCGCCGGTGGTCACCCACTTCACGTCGATCGCCGCACCCGCCACGCTCTGACCGCACCCGCCGCGCTCCGGCCGTACCCACTACCCTCCGTACGTGCCTGCCACCCTCCGTAGGCGACCGCCACGTTGTGGGCGTCACCTACCACCCGGCCGCACATTCCCCGCATCCGCGTGAAACAGGCCACAGCGGAAGGCTCTCCCTGGCCTTGCGCGCGTCGTGGCAGAATGACCCCAACAGCAGTGACGTTCAGCGCACTCCGGGGTCGGTGAAAATCCGAACCGGCGGTTACAGTCCGCGACCCGTCCGCAGCCAGCGGCCGGTTGACCAGGTGAAATTCCTGGACCGACGGTTAAAGTCCGGATGGGAGGCGTGCGCGGGCGGACGAAGAGCAGTATCCGTGGTCCCCCGGTGGACCACGGCCAGGTGAACGGCGGGAGAGGTGTCTCCCGGGCCGGGCGAGCGATCTCCCGGCGGCCTCGGCATCCCGGCGACGGGTCGTGCCGTCGGCTCGCGCGCCGTTGCCCGTCCGTGTCATCTCCCATGCCGCCCCGGAGTCCGCGCCCCCAAGCGCGAGGAGAACCCGGGTGTTCACCGGCATCATCGAAGAGCTCGGCGAGGTCGTGTCGATCGAGGAGATCGGCGACTCCTCGCGAATCCGCCTGCGCGGCCCGGTGGTCTGTACGGGTGCGCGGCACGGCGACTCCATCGCGGTCAACGGCGTCTGCCTGACCGTCGTCGACAGCCCGGACCAACTGGCGGCCGATACGGGCGAGTTCAGCGCCGACGTGATGGCCGAGACGCTGCACCGCTCCAGCCTCGGCGAGTTGAAGCCCGGCTCCCGGGTCAACCTGGAGCGCGCCATGGCGCTCGGCGACCGGCTCGGCGGCCACCTCGTCCAGGGCCATGTCGACGCCACCGGCACGCTGTTGGGCCGCGAGCCCGGCGAGCGCGACGCGGCCGGCGACCTGCGCTGGGAGGTGCTGCGCTTCTCGCTGCCCGACACCATCTCCCGCTACCTGGTGGAGAAGGGCTCGATCACGGTCGACGGCGTCAGCCTCACCGTGGTGGAGGCCGCCCGGGACAGCTTCACCGTCAGCCTCATCCCCACGACCCTCGCGCTGACCTCGCTCGGCGCCAAGGCCGTCGGCGAGAGCGTCAACCTCGAAGTGGACGTGCTCGCCAAGTACGTCGAGCGACTGCTCGACTCCCGCACCCTTCCCCCGACGATCGCCGGAGAGTCCAAGTGAACTGGCTCAGCGGAGAAGCGTTCACCGTCTTCGGCGAGCACGTGAAGTGGGCCGACATGTTCGGCAACCTGCTCGGCCTGGCCGGGCTGGCCTTCGGCTGGCGCCGCTCGGTCTGGAGTTGGCCGCTCCAACTCCTGTCCGGCGCCGTGCTGATCGCCGCCTACCTCGGGGGCCACGTCCCCGGCCTGATCGGCAAACAGCTGATCGTGCTCGTCACCGCCGCCTGGGGCTGGGCCCAGTGGCGGCGGGGCCGCCGGGACACCGGCACGATCGCCGTCCGCTTCGCCACCTGGCCGGAGCGGGCCGCCCTGGTGGTCGGCACCGCGGCCGGCACCGTCGCGCTGGCCTGGCTGTTCACGGCCCACCCCAGCCTGTCCTGGAGCCCCTGGTCGGACGCCTACATCTTCGTCGGCACGCTGGCCGCGATGGTCGCCCAGGCCCGTGGCTGGCTGGAGTTCTGGTTCGCCTGGATCGCCGTCGACGTGGTCGGCGTCCCGCTCGCCTTCAACAACGGCTACCCCTTCTCCGGCCTCACCTACTCGATCTACTTCGTCCTGGTGCTGCTCGGCCTGCGCTCGTGGTGGCTGAGCAGCCGTGAGCCGCGCGTCAACTCCGCCAACGTCCCGCAGGGAGCCACGGTATGACCGAGAACCACACCGCCGACCGCGACCGCGAGGTGGCACCCGAGCTCGTCCTCGACCCGGTCGAGCGCGCGATCGCCGACATCGCCCTCGGCCGCGCCGTGATCGTGGTCGACGACGAGGACCGTGAGAACGAGGGCGACATCGTCTTCGCCGCCTCCGCCGCCACCCCGGAGCTGATGGCCTTCACCATCCGCTACAGCTCCGGCGTGATCTGCGCCCCGCTGACCGGCGAGGAGCTGGACCGGCTCAAGCTGCCGCCGATGACCCAGGTCAACGAGGACCGCAAGGGCACCGCGTACACCGTCTCGGTGGACGCCCGGGAGGGGGTCGACACCGGCATCTCCGCCGCCGACCGCGCCCGCACCGTCCGGCTGCTGTCCTCGCCCGGCACCGAGCCCGGCGACCTCACCCGCCCCGGGCACGTGTTCCCGCTGCGCGCGGTGGAGGGCGGCGTGCTGGTGCGCCCCGGCCACACCGAGGCCGCCGTCGACCTGGCCCGGCTCGCCGGACTGCCGCCGGCCGGTGCGATCGCCGAGGTGGTCAACGACGACGGCACCATGGCCCGGCTGCCCGAGCTGGTCGCCTTCGCCCGCGAGCACGGCCTCGCGATCATCTCCATCGAGGACCTGATCGCCTACCGCCGCCGCACCGAACTGCACGTCGACCGGGCCGCCGTGACCGCCCTGCCCACCGTCCACGGCGAGTTCACCGCGGTCGGCTACCAGGGCACCATCGACGGCGTCGAGCACATCGCGCTGGTGGCCGGCGGCCTCGGCGCCGACGGCCGGCTGCCCGAGGGCGAGGACGTCGTGGTCCGGGTCCACTCCGAGTGCCTGACCGGCGACGTCTTCGGCTCGCTGCGCTGCGACTGCGGCCCCCAGCTGGAGGCCTCGCTGCACAAGGTCGCCGAGTCCGGCCGCGGAGTGGTGCTCTACCTGCGCGGCCACGAGGGCCGGGGGATCGGCCTGGCCCACAAGCTGCGCGCCTACGAACTCCAGGAGCAGGGGCGCGACACCGTCGACGCCAACCTCGACCTCGGCCTGCCGGCCGACGCCCGCGACTACAGCATCGCGGCGCAGATGCTGGTGGACCTCGGCGTCCGCTCGCTCACCCTGCTCACCAACAACCCGGAGAAGCTCACCGCGCTCACCGAGCACGGCCTCAAGGTCAAGGGGCGCGAAGCGGTCGAGATCGCGCCGGGTGAGCACAACCTGCGCTACCTGCGCACCAAGCGTGACCGGATGGGCCACGACCTGCCCGGCCTCGACTCCTGAACCCACCCCGCGCCCCACGCACCACACCCCACACCCCACGCACCCCATGACGACGGACAGGAAGAACGAGCATGAGCGGCCACGGAGCCCCCGAGCTGACCATCGACGGCGCCGCCGACCTCAAGGTCGCCGTCGTCGCCGCCCAGTGGCACGACGTTGTGATGAACGGCCTGCTGGACGGCGCCCACCGGGCGCTCAAGGAACTGGGCGTCACCGAGCCGACCGTGCTGCGCGTCCCCGGCACCTTCGAGCTGCCGGTCGCCGCCAAGCGCCTCGCCGACCACGGCTACGACGCGGTCGTCGCCCTCGGCGTGGTGATCCGCGGCGGCACCCCGCACTTCGACTACGTCTGCCAGGCGGCCACCGCCGGCCTCACCCAGGTGAGCGTCGACACCGGCGTCCCGGTCGGCTTCGGCGTGCTGACCTGCGACAACGAGGAGCAGGCGCTCGACCGCGCCGGCCTGCCCGGCTCCGCGGAGGACAAGGGCCACGAGGCGGTCACCGCCGCCGTCGCGACCGCCGCGGTGCTGCGCGCCGCGCTCTGAGCGCACCGCCCCGACCCGGACCGTGGACGTCCAACGGACTGTCCACGGTCCGGGACCGTTTACCGCCGGTCAGCCCGCACGCCGTAAGGTGAGTCCCATCATGGCTTCGAAGACATTCGAGGAGCTCTTCGCCGAGCTCCAGCAGAAGGCCGCCACCGGCGACCCCTCGTCCTCCCGTACCGCGCAGCTCGCCCAGCAGGGCGTCCATGCGATCGGCAAGAAGGTCGTCGAGGAGGCCGCCGAAGTCTGGATGGCCGCCGAGTTCCAGACGGACGAGCAGACCGCCGAGGAGATCTCACAGCTCCTGTACCACGTTCAGGTGATGATGATCGCCCGCGGGCTGACGCTCGACGACGTCTACAAGTACCTCTAAACCCGAACCGCACGCCCCTCCCCACAGGTAAGGAACCAACCTCCCATGCTGCGCATCGCCGTCCCCAACAAGGGTTCGCTCTCGGGTCCCGCGGCGGAGATGCTCCATGAGGCCGGCTACCGCCAGCGGAAGGACCCCAAGGAGCTCGTCCTCGTCGACCCGAACAACGAGGTCGAGTTCTTCTTCCTGCGCCCGCGCGACATCGCCGTCTACGTCGGCTCCGGCCGCCTGGACGTCGGCATCACCGGCCGTGACCTGCTGCTGGACTCGCACTCCAACGCCGAGGAGGTGCTCGCGCTCGGCTTCGCCGCGTCGACCTTCCGCTTCGCCCGCCCCGAAGGCGTCGCCGTCGAGGACGTCAAGGGCCTGGAGGGCCTGCGGATCGCGACCTCCTACACCGGCCTGGTCGAGCAGCACCTCGCCGACCACGGCGTGAAGGCGACCGTCACCAAGCTGGACGGCGCGGTGGAGACCGCGGTGCAGCTGGGCGTCGCCGACGTGATCGCCGACGTGGTGGAGACCGGCACCAGCCTGCGCAACGCCGGCCTGGAGGTGTTCGGCGAGCCGATCCTGATCTCGGACGCCGTGGTGATCCGCCCCAAGGGCGCGGGCGAGGACACCCGGGTGGACCAGTTCCTGCGCCGCCTCCAGGGTGTGCTGGTGGCCCGCCGCTACGTGCTGATGGACTACGACATCCGCGCCGAGAAGGTCGGCGCCGCCGTGGCGCTCACCCCCGGCCTGGAGTCGCCGACCGTCTCCCCGCTGCACACCGAGGGCTGGGTGGCGGTGCGCTCGATGGTGCTCCGCAAGGAGGCCCAGCAGATCATGGACGACCTGTGGGCCATCGGCGCCCGGGCCATCCTGGTCACCAACATCCACGCCTGCCGCCTCTGACCGGCGCGGCGGCGACCTCGCCCGCCGTGGTGCGGGTAAGGAACGGTTGAATGGGGCGGGGACGCTGACCGGCGTCCCCGCCCTTCGTCTGGATCCGTCCGTTGCCCGGAACCGTCGTTCCCGGGAACGACCGTTCCCCCGAACCACCCCACCGGAGACCCCACGTGTCCACGCCGCCCGTCGAGTTCCCCGTCACCTGGGCGCCGCGCCGCACCCGCGCCGTGCTGCTGCCGGTCTGCGCGCTGCTGGTGGTGCTGTTCGCCGTGATGGCCGTGGCGCTCCCGGAGAACTGGCAGCTCAACGACCGGATCATGATGGCGGGCAGCGGCGTGCTGTTCGCGTGCGTGGGCCTGATGCTGGCCCGCCCCCGGGTGAGCGCCGACGCGCAGGGCGTGACGGTGGTCAACTTCGTCCGCAGCCGCCGGCTCACCTGGGCCGAGATCGTCCGGGTCAACTTCCGCCAGGGCGACCCGTGGGCCACCCTCGACCTGGCCGACGGCACCTCGCTCGCCGCGGTCGGCATCCAGTCCGGTGTCGGCAAGGACCAGGCGATCGCGCAGGCCCGTGCCCTGCGCGACCTGGTCGAGCACCACGCCAGGGCCTGAGCCCCGCGCCACCGCCGCCGCCGGTCGGCGCCCGCCCGTTCACACCGGCACCGCCCGCCCGCCGACGCCCGCTCCCGACACCCCGCCGGGCCCCGCCGGGCCTGCGAATCCTCGGCCCGGCGGGTCCGAACACTCTTCCTACCATCGTCCGGCTATGGTCTACGCTGGTAAAAGCAGGGCAAAACTTCCGTCCTGCCCGAAAGACGACTTGAGGAGTGACTTCCCCCCTCGATGGACGATCCGTCCGGTAGTACCTGCGCCGCCCACCTTCCTGTCAGCGGAAGGCAGGCGGCACTGTGATCACCGCCTGGCTGCTGTTGCTCGCAGCCCTCCTGCTGATCCTCGCCAACGGCCTGTTCGTGGCCGCCGAGTTCGCCTTCGTGACCGTCGAGCGCGGGGCGGTCGAACGCTCCGCCGGGGCCGGCGACGCCAAGTCCGCCCGCGTCTCCCGGGCCCTGCGGCACCTCTCGTTCGAACTCTCCGGCGCCCAGCTCGGCATCACCGTCACCTCGCTGGTGGTCGGCATGCTCGCCGAGCCGGCGCTGTCCACCCTGCTCAGCCCCGTCATGACCGGGATCGGCGTGCCCGAGTCGGCCGCCCGCGGCGTCGCCGTGGTCGTCGGCATGGTGCTCGCCACCGTGGTGCAGATGGTGATCGGCGAGCTGGTCCCGAAGAACTGGGCGATCTCCCGCCCGCTCCAGGTGGCCCGCGCGGTCGCCGCCCCGCACATGGCCTTCTCCTTCGCCTGCCGCCCGCTGATCAGCTTCCTCAACGGGGCGGCCGACCGGACGGTCCGCGCCTTCGGCGTCGAGCCGCAGGAGGAGCTGGACCACGCCCGGACCCCGGCCGAACTGGTCTCGCTGGCCCGCCACTCGGCCAAGGCCGGCGCGATAGACGAGGAGTCGGCGACCCTGTTCGTCCGCACCCTGGGCCTGGGCGAGCTGACCGCCGAGTCCGTGATGACCCCGCGGATCGACGTCGCCTCCCTCCAGAGCGACGCCACCGCCTCCGACGTGATCAACCTGACCCGGGCCACCGGCCTGTCCCGCTTCCCGGTCTACACCCACAGCCTGGACGAGGTCACCGGCATCGTGACCCTCAAGGACGCCCTCGCCGTCCCGGCCGCCCGGCGCGGCCTGGTCCGGGTGGGCGAGCTCACCTCGCCGCCGCTGCTGGTGCCCGAGACCCTGCCCGCCGAGCGGCTGCTCGACCAGCTGCGCCGCCTCCAGCCGATGGCCATCGTGGTCGACGAGTACGGCGGCACCGCCGGCGTCGTCACCGTCGAGGACATCGTCGAGGAGATCGTCGGTGAGGTGCAGGACGAGCACGACCCCGCCGACCGCCCCGAGCTGCTCCCGCTGCCCCCGGTGAACGGCCTGCCGGCCTGGGAGGCCGAGGGCCGCGCCCGGATCGACCAGCTGGAGGCGATCGGCCTGATCGCCCCGGACGGCCCGTACGAGACGCTGGCCGGCCTGGTCTCCGACCTGCTCGGCAAGCTGCCCGAGGTCGGCGAGCAGGCGGAGCTGCCGGGCTGGCGCTTCACCGTGACGGGTGTCGACCGGCACCGCACCAGCCAGGTCCGGGTCGAGCGCACCAGCGCGCCGGCCTCGTTCGGAGACGACCAGGAGAACGCCCGATGACCGCGCTCCAACTGGCCGTCGCCGTCCTGCTCCTGCTCGGGAACGCCTTCTTCGTCGGCGCCGAGTTCGCCGTCGTCTCGGTGCGCCGCAGCCAGATCGAGCCGCTCGCCGAGGCCGGCCACAAGCGTGCCCGCACCGTGCTGCACGCGCTGTCCAACGTGTCCGCGATGCTGGCCGCCGCCCAGCTCGGCATCACCGTCTGCTCGCTGGGCCTCGGCGCCCTGGCCGAGCCGACCATCGCCAGTCTGCTGGAGGGCCCGTTCCACGCGATCGGCGTCCCGTCCGGTCTGATGCACCCGCTCTCGTACGGCATCTCGCTGGCCGTCGTGGTCTTCCTGCACATGGTGATCGGCGAGATGGTGCCCAAGAACATGGCCATGGCGGGCCCGGAGAAGGCCGCGCTCTGGCTCGGCCCGCCGCTGGACCGGCTGGCCCGCTGGCTGGCCCCGGTGATCAGCCTGCTGAACGCCATCGCCAACGGTGTGCTGCGGCTGTTCCGGGTCGAGTCCAAGGACGAGGTCGAGTCGGTGTTCACCACCGAGCAGCTGATGTACCTGCTGGTCGACTCCCGGGACGCCGGCCTGCTCGACGAGGGCCGCCAGGAGCGTCTGGAGGACGCCCTGGAGCTGGGCCACCGCCCGGTCACCGAGGTGCTGCTCAAGCCCGAGCAGCTCGTCACCGTGGACACCAAGGTGACCGCCGCGGAGGTCGAGGAGCTCGCCCTGCGCACCGGCTTCTCGCGCTTCCCGGTCACCGACGGCGACCCGGCCGGCCACGGCTACCTGGGCTACCTGCACCTCAAGGACATCCTCGACGTGGAGGACCCGTCCGCGCCCGTCCCGGCCCGGCTGTGGCGTCCGATCACGGTGCTGCGCGGCAGCCTCCCGCTGGACGACGCGCTCGGTGCGATGCGCCGGGCGACCTGCCACCTGGCCGCCGTGCTGGACCAGGACGGCCGCACGCTCGGTGTGGTCATGCTGGAGGATGTGCTGGAGGAGCTGGTCGGCGAGATGCACGACCCGGACCACCGCTCCGCCGCCTGAGGTTCCCCCTTTCGCTGACGGCGTGTCCGCTGCGGGCGATTCTGCTCTCAGCGTGCAGCCGTTCCCATGCCGACCACCCTGGGCGCAGGGTGGTCGGCATGAGGCTTCTCCTGCTGGGTGGAACGAATTTCGTCGGACGGGTCGTCGCCGAGGAGGCGCTGTCCAGGGGATGGGAGGTGACGGCCCTCAACCGCGGTACGCAGCCCGCGCCCGCGGGCGTGACCGCGCTGCTGGGCGACCGCACCGCCGAGGGCGGGCTCGCGGCGCTGGCCACGGGGGAGTGGGACGCGGTGGTGGACACCTGGTCCGGAGCCCCGACGGCGGTGCGCGACAGCGCCCGCCTGCTGGCCGGCCGGGTCGGCCACTACGGGTACGTCTCCAGCCGGTCGGTGTACGACTACCCGCTGGCGCGCGGGGCGGACGAGTCGGCGAAGGTGGTCGGGTCGTCCCCGGACGCCGAGGGCCAGGTGCCCTACGCCGAGGCCAAGCGCGGCGCCGAACTGGCCCTGGAGGCGGAGTTCGGCGGGCGCGCCCTGCTCGCCCGGGCCGGGCTGATCCTCGGCCCGCACGAGAACATCGGCCGGCTGCCCTGGTGGCTGAACCGGATCGCCCGGGGCGGCCCGGTGCTCGCCCCCGGCCCGTACGACCTGCCGCTGCAGTACATCGACGTCCGCGACCTCGCGAGCTGGCTGCTGGACGCGGCGGCGGCCCGGCTCGGCGGCGCGTGCAACGTGGTCAGCCCGGCGGGCCACACCACGATGGGCGAGCTGCTGGAGGCCTGCGTGCGGGTCACCGGCTCGGACGCGGACCTGCGCTGGACCGACCCCGAGCGCATCCTGGCGGCCGGCGTCGAGCCCTGGACGGAGCTGCCGATCTGGCTGGCGCCCGGCGAGCTGAACGACTTCCTGCACGGCGCGTCCGTGGACCGGGCGGTCGCCGCCGGGCTGCGCTGCCGGCCGGTGGGCGAGACGGTCGAGGACACCTGGGCCTGGCTGCGGTCGATCGGCGGCGTCGCCCCGCAGCGCGCCGACCGGCCGAAGGTCGGCCTCGACCCCGAGCGCGAGGCCGAGCTGCTCCGGGGCTGAGCCCGGCGCGATCCCGGCGTGATCCCGGGGAGCTGGTCTCAGCCGCGGCCGTCGATCAGCTCCCCGTAGGCCTGGACGAGGTCGGGCAGGCGCAGGGTCGCCAGGTCCTCCCGGCCCGGCGGCTCGCGCAGCAGCGAGAGCCGCAGGTCCCGGTAGGCGCAGGACTTCTCGTACAGGGTGCGGATGAACCGGCCGTTCCCGAGTTCGTCGATCCAGCCCTCGCGGACCACGTGGGTGCAGATGCTGGCCAGTTCCTCGGCCGCGTCCTCGTCCCAGCCGTCGCCGTCCCGGCCGGCCAGCGCGGCGCCGATCGCGGTCAGCTCGTTCGGGCGGTAGCTGGGGAAGTCGACCCGGGTGGTGAAGCGGGAGTTGAGGCCGGGGTTGGTGGCGAGCAGCCGGTTCATGCCCTCGGGATAGCCGGCCAGGATCACCACCAGGCGGTCGCGGTTGTCCTCGGCGCGTTTCAGCAGCACCTGGAGGGCCTCGTCGCCGTAGGCGTCGCCCTTGGTGTAGCCGGAGTTGGAGAGGCTGTACGCCTCGTCGATGAACAGCACGCCGTCCAGTGCCGAGTCGATCAGCTCGTTTGCCTTGACCGCGGTCTGGCCGAGGAACTCGCCGACCAGGTCGGCCCGTTGGGCCTCCACGAGGTGGTCGCCGGAGAGCAGTCCGAGGGCGTGGAAGACCCGGCCGAGGATCCGGGCCACGGTGGTCTTGCCGGTGCCGGAGGGGCCGGAGAAGACGAAGTGGCGCTTGGGCGGCTGGACCGGCAGGCCCTGCGCGGCCCGGAGTCTGGACATCCGCAGCTGCGCCGACAGCGCCCGCACCTGGCGCTTGACCGGCTCCAGGCCCACCATCAGCGAGAGTTCCGCCAGCGCCGCGTCCAACTCGCGCTCGTCGTCGACCGGTTGGGCGGCGGGAAGCGGAGCGGTGCGGGGCTGGGCCTCGGCGCGGACCGGCGCCGGCAGCGGGGCGGCGGAGCCGCCCGGCGAACCCGACCGCTCGCCGGCCACCTGCGGCGCCGGGCCGGCCGTGGAGCCGTCGCCCGGGCCGGGCTCCGTGAGGAACCCGACCCCCTCGACGAATCCGACCCCGCCGGTGTACCCGGCGCCCTCGGTGAACCCGGCGCTCTCGGTGAACCCGGGGGCCGCGTCGCCGAAGCCCCCCGCCGTGGCGTACCCGGCCCCGTCCTGGAAGTCCGTCTCGTCCGCCTCGTCCATCTCGTCCGGCTCGGTGTCCTCGTACCCGGCCGCCCGCCCGCCCGACGGCAGGCCGCCGTCCAGCAGGGCGTCCGGCAGGTCGTCCGCCAACCCGTCCTCCGCCGCGATCGCGGCCAGCCGCGCGGCGGTGTCCATGAACACCGGATCGGCCCGGTGCACCGCCCGGTAGAGCGGCAGCGCGGCCGCACTGCGCCCGGCCCCCTCGTACGCCCGGGCCAGCCAGTACCGCAGCTCCTTGCGCTGGGGCTGCTCGGAGCGGCAGCGGGCCAGCGAGGCGGCCAGCGGCGCCTGCGCCTGGGCGCACATGTCCAGCCGGACCCGCGCCATGCCGGCGAACAGCCCGGCCTCGATGCCGAGCAGCGGGTCGTCCAGCAGCCGGTCGGTGTCCCGGATCAGCTGCTCCCAGTCCTTGAGCAGATAGGACCGGCAGGCGTACAGGAACTGGGCGGACGGGTCCTCGCTGGGCGCCGGGCACTGCTCCAGCGCCCGGTCCAGCTCGGCCAGGTGGCGGCCGTCCAGCCAGTGCGAGGCGTGCGCCAGCGCCAGGTCGCGGGCGTCCTCCAGGACGGGCTGCACCCACCAGCCCAGCCAGTACCAGGAACTGAGCGGGCGGCGGTGGCGCCGCCGCTGCTCGCCGAACCGCTTCTGGTTGCGGTACATGGCCAGCAGCGCCGCCGAGGTGTCGCTGCGCAGCGCGTGCAGGCCGAGCCAGGCGTCGGCCATGCCCGGGTCCAGCCGGACGGCCGCGCGGAACTCCTCCTCGGCACGGGCGTACGCGCCCGCCGTGTACGCGTCCATGGCACGCAGCCACGCGCGTTCGGCGAGCCGGTCCGGGCCGCCCGCGTTGCTGTCCGAACTGTCCACCGTCGTCACTCACGCCCCCCGCGGCTTGGCCCGGGGCTCGGTGGCAGGTCGCCTGCGTGCAGCCGGGCCGGTGGTCGAAAGCCCCCGGGCGCATCTGCGCCTGCGAGGAATCGTACCGGCGTGGCGCTGATCCGGAAGGGCGCCCACGGAGTCAAATGCGATCGTGTGAGCGGTCGTTGAGCGGGTGGGGGCCTGGACCGGCGGCGGGGGAGCGCGATTCGGAAAGGACCGGACGGCGCCCCCGGCTCACGGGGGAACAAGTCGGGGACGCCGGGTCCGAGGCGGCCGGAACATCCCGTTCCGGCGGCTGAGGAGAACCTAAATCCTGGTGACAGTGCAGGTCAAGGGCTTGTTGAAGGTTCACCCACGGTGCCCGGCGTGATTCGTCCGGTCACCCCGTCGACTCGCGTCCCGGCGAACGGACGGCTCGGATCCGCGGCGAAATGCGTCGATTCGGCCCGCGCCCAGCCGGCCCAGAACTCGGCCAGATCCGGCCCGTCCCGCTGCTCGCCGCGCCGCCGGGCCGAGGCGGCGTCCAACTCCAGCCAGATCACCCGGGCCAGCCACGGCCGCACCGCCCGCCGCCCGGCGCCGACGCCCTCCACCAGCACCACCGGGGCGACCGGCACCGCGGCCGTGCCCGCGAAGCGGCGCAGCGTCCAGTCGTACACCCGGTACGCACCGTCCCGGCCGGCTGCCAGCGGCTCCAGCACCTGTTCGCGCAGCCGCCCGGTCCAGCCGAAGGGCTCGGCGTGGGTGGCCAGGTCGTCGAGGTGGACCACCGGCGCCCCGCCGAGCGCCGCCGCCAGCCGCCCGGCGAAGGTCGTCTTGCCCGAGCCCGCGTGCCCGTCCACCGCGACCAGCCGCACCGGCCCGCAGGAGGGCGGCAGCGCGCGCAGCTCCGCCGCGAGCGAGGCCACCGCGTCGCCGGGAACGGGCGAAAGGGCGGGGGCGAGGGGTCGGGAAGCAGCCACAACGGCAACCCTACGGTGCCGTAGCCCACCAGTCCGTCCAGTTACTCCTGAGTGATCGTGACGGCGGCGCGGGTTTCCGGCATACTCGCATCGCCATGCCTGTGAACGGCCGTTCACCGTAATCCGGTGCCGGTCGGGCCGACCTGCCACACCCGCGCCGGACCAGCCACACCACGCTCCGGTGCCCGATCGAGGAGGCGACCGCCGCCATGACCCCGTCCCCAGTGAAAGCCGTGGAGCGCCAGCTGCCCAGCGAGGAGGCCCACGAGCTGCTGAGCCTCACCCGGGACCTGGTCCAGCGCGAGCTGCAGCCCCGCGCGGCCGAGGACGAGGCCGCCGACCGCTTCCCGCGAGAGGTCTTCCGCACCCTCGGCGAGGCCGGCCTGCTCTCCCTCCCCTACGACGAGAAGTACGGCGGCGGCGGGCAGCCCTACGAGGTGTACCTGCAGGTGCTGGAGGAGCTGGCGGCCGGCTGGCTGGCCGTCGGCCTCGGGGTGAGCGTGCACACCCTCTCCTGCCACGCGCTGGTCGGCTTCGGCACCGAGGAGCAGCGCGGCCGGTGGCTGCCCGGAATGCTCTCCGGCGAGCAGCTCGGCGCCTACTGCCTCTCCGAACCGCAGTCCGGCTCGGACGCGGCCGCGCTGCGCACCCGCGCCGACCTCGACGGCGACGCGTACGTGGTGAACGGCACCAAGGCGTGGATCACCCACGGCGGCCGGGCGGACTTCTACAGCGCCCTGGTGCGCACCGGCGACGAGGGCTCCAAGGGCATCAGCTGCCTGCTCGTCCCGGGCGACGCACAGGGCCTGTCGGCCGCCCCGCCGGAGCACAAGATGGGCATGCGCTCCTCGCCGACCGCGCAGCTGCACTTCGACGGTGCCCGGGTCGCCCGCGACCGGCTGATCGGCGAGGAGGGCCAGGGCTTCCAGATCGCGCTCGCCGCACTGGACTCCGGCCGCCTCGGCATCGCCGCCTGCGCGGTCGGCGTCGCCCAGGCCGCGCTCGACCTCGCGGTCGACTACGCGCGCACCCGCCGCCAGTTCGGCCGCCCGATCGCCGAGTTCCAGGGCCTGTCCTTCATGCTCGCCGACATGGCCACCCAGATCGAGGCCGGGCGGGCGCTCTACCTGTCCGCCGCCCGGCTGCGGGACGCGGGCCTGCCGTTCTCCAAGGAGGCGGCGATGGCCAAGCTGTTCTGCACCGACGCCGTGATGCGGGTGACCACCGACGCGGTCCAGGTGCTCGGCGGCTACGGCTACACGCAGGACTTCCCGGCCGAGCGCTACATGCGCGAGGCGAAGGTGCTGCAGATCGTCGAGGGCACCAACCAGATCCAGCGCCTGGTGATCGGCCGCCACCTCACCAAGGGCTGAGCCCCCCACAAACGGCCTCCGGCCGTCACTCCAGGGTGCGGAGTGACGGCCGGAGGCGTCTTCGTCTCTGCGTCGACCCGCCTGCGCGGGCTGGCGGATCAGCGCCGGACCAGGCGGCGGCGCTGCTCGGGGATGGCCGAGATGACGGGGACGGCCGGGGCGACGACGGCGGTCCGCGTCGGCCGGTGCGCCACCGCGTGCGAGAACGGCTGGGTGCGCCAGTCGAGTTCGGTGGGGAGCCTGAACAGCGCGTCGAGCCCGGCCGGCTGGTCGTCCTCCGGGGTCTCCACCTCGGCGAGGTCGTCGGTCGGCGTGCCCGAACCCGGGCACAGCGCGGGGGCGAAGGGGTTCCAGGCGGTCGGCAGCAGCGCGTGCTGCGGCAGCCGCTCCTCGTCGGCCACCAGGGCGATCGGGCGGCGGCACTCGGGGCAGTGCACCCGGAAGATGTCCCAGGTCTCGGCCTCGCCCGGGTCGATGCCCGGGACGTGGCCGTGATCGACCGCGAGGTCGTCGCGGCCGGTCGTATCGTCGGTCTCGTCGGCGCCCAGGGCACGCTGGTCAGTCGGCATGAGGATCCCCCTCGGATCGGGCCCGGCGTGGTCGCCCGGGGCCACAACCAGCACTTCCCTCCGATTCGGGCTCATAACCCTGCGGTCCGGTGCACCGTGATGCACCGGGTGTGTCCTTGGCCACATCCACTGCCACATTCGCCTGGCATTTGCCCGCGTGACACCTGCGGGCACCCGATGTGACACCGCGTGCGCCCCCCGTGCCCCCGACCGGGTAGGTTTGCGCACTGTGGAGGATCTCGACCAACGCATCGTCCAGCTGCTCCTAGAGGACGGCCGGATGAGCTACACGGACCTGGGCAAGGCCACCGGCCTGTCCACCTCGGCGGTGCACCAGCGGGTGCGCCGCCTCGAACAGCGCGGGGTGATCCGCGGCTACACCGCGATCATCGACCCCGACGCCGTCGACCTGGCGCTGACCGCGTTCATCTCGGTCAAGCCCTTCGACCCCAGCGCCCCGGACGACACCCCCGAACGGCTGGCCGGCCTGCCCGAGATCGAGGCCTGCCACAGCGTCGCCGGCGACGAGAACTACATCCTCAAGGTGCGCGTCGGCGCCCCCGGCGACCTGGAGGACCTGCTCGCCCGCATCCGCAGCGCCGCCGGCGTCTCCACCCGCACCACCGTCGTCCTCTCCACCCCCTACGAAGCGCGACCCCCGAAGCTCTGAGGACGAACCCCGCAGGTGCAGACTTAGCGGCATGACCGAACGCACCCCACGGACCGTCCTGCTGCGCGGCGGCGCCGTCTACAGCCCCGCCGACCCCTTCGCCACCGCGATGCTCGTCGAGGGCGAGCACATCGCCTGGGTCGGCAGCGACGGCGCCGCCGAGGCGTACGCCGCCGCAGCCGACGAGATCGTCGAGCTGGACGGCGCCCTGGTCACCCCCGCCTTCGTCGACGCCCACGTGCACGCCACCGCCACCGGCCTGGCGCTCACCGGCCTCGACCTCACCGGCAGCCCCTCGCTGGCCGCAGCCCTCGCCGCCGTCACCGCCTTCGTCGACGCCCGCCCCGAGCCCGGCGGGGTGCTCATCGGCCACGGCTGGGACGAGACCGGCTGGCCCGAGGGCCGCCCGCCCACGCTCGCCGAACTCGACGCCGCCGCCCGCGGCGCCGCGCTCTACCTCTCCCGCACCGACGTGCACTCCGCGCTCGCCACCACCGCGCTGCGCAGCCTCGCCCCCGGCCTGGCCGAGCGCCCCGGCCACACCGCCGACGGCCCGCTCACCAAGGACGCCCACCACGCCGTCCGGCAGACCGCGCTCGCCCACCTCACCCCCGAGCAGCGCGGCCGCGCCCAGCGCGCCACCCTCGCCCGCGCCGCCGAACTCGGCATCGGCGCGCTGCACGAGTGCGCCGGCCCGGAGATCTCCTCCGAGGCCGACCTGGCCGCCCTGCTGGCCCTCGCCGCCGAGGGCGAAGGCCCCGAAGTCTTCGGCTACTGGGGCGAGTTGGGCGGCGCCGAGACGGCCCGCCGGCTCGGCGCGGTGGGCGCCGGCGGCGACCTCTTCGCGGACGGCGCGCTGGGCTCGCACACCGCCTGCCTGCACACCCCCTACGCCGACGCCGAGCACACCGGCACCGCCTACCTGACCGCCGAGCAGGTCGCCGACCACGTCGCCGCCTGCACCGAGGCCGGGCTCCAGGCCGGCTTCCACGCCATCGGCGACGCGGCCGTGGCCGCCGTCCTGGACGGCGTCCGGGCGGCCGGGGAGCGGGTCGGCGCCGGGCGGGTCCGGGCGCTGCGCCACCGCGTCGAGCACGCCGAGGCGCTGGACGACAAGTCCGTCGCCGCCTTCGCCGAGCTCGGCCTCACCGCCTCCGTCCAGCCCGCCTTCGACGCCGCCTGGGGCGGCCCGGACGGCATGTACGTCCAGCGCCTCGGCGCTGAGCGGGCCGCCAGGCTCAACCCCTTCGCCGCCCTGCTGCGGGCCGGCGTGCCGCTGGCTTTCGGCTCGGACGCCCCGGTCACCCCGCTCGACCCCTGGGGCACCGTCCGCGCGGCCGCCTTCCACCAGACCCTGGACCACCGGATCTCCGTCCGCGCGGCCTTCACCGCACACACCCGCGGCGGCTGGCGCGCGATCGGCCGCGACCAGGACGGCGTGCTCGTGCCCGGCGCCGTCGCCAGCTACGCGATCTGGGCCGCCGACGAACTGGTCGTCCAGGCCCCCGACTCCCGGGTGGCGGGCTGGTCCACCGACCCGCGCTCCGGCACCCCGGGCCTGCCCGACCTCACCCCCGGCCACCCGCTGCCGGCCTGCCTGCGCACCGTCGTCCGAGGCCGCACCGTCCACCTGGCCGCCGAGTAGCGCCGAGCAGGCCCGCGTGGCGCCAGCTGAAGCGGCGGCCGGCCGGCCCACAGGTCCCCAGGACGACCGCCCCGCCGACTTCACTGTCCCCCGTGAGCTGCCCGCCCCGGACTTCCACCCGGAACCCCTGGGCGAGCAGCGCAGCGCCTCCGACGGGGCATGTGCGGCAAGGCCCGCCGGGCCGTGAGCCGCTGACCCTGCTACCACCCTGACCTCACGCTTCCCTGACCGTCCGGGGTACCTTCTTCGGACAGCGTCCGAACAGCAAGATCCAGGAAGATGGTGCGCCGGTGGCCATGCCCGTCACCCAGGAGCGGCCCGGGGCCGCACCCGAACCGGCGGAGTCGGCGCCCAGGCCCGGCCGGGCCGCCCGCGCCGTCGCCAAGGTCCGGGCGGGCCTTCCCCGCACCGGCCTCGCGGCCCTGGCGGGCCTGCTGCTCGCACTCGCCTTCCCGCCCTTCGACCTGTGGCCGCTGTCGCTGCTCGGCGTCGCCGCGCTGTCCCTGCTCACCCGGGGCCGCACCGTCCGCCAGGCGGCCTGGACGGGCTTCGCCTTCGGCCTGCCGTTCTTCCTGCTGCTGCTCAGCTGGCTGCGGGTGGTCGGCTGGGACGCGACGGTCGGCCTGTCGGTCGTGGAGGCGCTGTTCCTGGCCGTCCTCGGCGGCGGCCTGGCCCTCACCTCCCGGCTGCCGGCCTGGCCGCTCTGGGCGGCCTGCCTGTGGATCACCCAGGAGTGGGCGCGCGACCGGCTGCCGTTCGGCGGCTTCCCGTGGGGGCGGCTGGCCTTCGCCAACACCGCGACCCCGTTCACGCCGCTGGCCGCGCTCGGCGGCGCACCGCTGGTGACCTTCGCGGTCGCCCTCTCGGGCGCCCTGCTCGCCGGCGCCGCGCTGCGCCTGCGCGGGCCGCGCAGGACGCCCCGGGCCGCCGCGCTGGCGGGGCTGGGCGCGGTGGCCGCGCTGCTGGCCGGGTATCTGGTGCCGGTGCCGACCGCGCCGGCCGACACCGTCAAGGTCGCCATCGTCCAGGGCAACGTGCCCAACCCGGGCATGGACTTCCTGGGCCGCCCGATGATGGTCCTCAACAACCACGCGGTGGCGACCGAGCGGCTGGCCGCGGACATCGCCGCCGGCAAGGTCGAGCGCCCCGACATCGTGATCTGGCCGGAGAACTCCTCCGACCTGGACCCGTTCAGCGACCCGCTCGCCTACCAGCGCATCGACCAGGCCGTGAAGACGGTCGGCGTGCCCACCCTGGTCGGCACCCTGGTGGACGGCCCGGACGCGCAGCACGTCCAGAACGAGGGCATCGTCTGGGACCCGAAGACCGGCCCCGGCGCCTCCTACACCAAGCAGCACCCCGTCCCGTTCGGCGAGTACGTGCCGTTCCGCGCCCAGCTGATGAAGGTGATCACCCGCCTCCAGCGGGTCGCCCGGGACTTCTACCCCGGTGACCACAACGGCGTCATGCAGCTCGGCCCGGCCCGGATCGGCGACGTGATCTGCTTCGAGGTCGCCTACGACGAGATCGTCCGCGACACCGTGGACAGCGGCGCCCGCGTCCTGGTGGTCCAGACCAACAACGCGACCTATGCCAAGACGGGCCAGCCCGAGCAGCAGCTCGCGATGAGCCGGCTGCGTGCGGTCGAGCACGGCCGGGCCGTGCTGATCGCCGCCACCAGCGGCATCAGCGCGGTGATCGCCCCGGACGGCACGGTCCAGCAGCGCACCGAGGAGCTGACCGCGGCCGAGCTGTCGGCGGTCGTCCCGCTGCGCGACGGCACCACGGTCGCCGACCGGGTCGGCGCCGCGCCGGAGTGGACGCTGGCCCTCGCAGGCCTGCTGGCCTGCGGCGCGGGCGTGCTGGTCGGCCGCCGACGGAAGGCCGGCGCCGGAACACCGGCCGCCGGGGAATCGTTGGACCAGGTGGTGCCGTAGCCGGCCCGGACCTCCCGTGCGGCGCGCAGAGCACTGCTTGGAGTGGATTCGTACCGTGACCCAGCAAGCTACCCCCGCCCGTCCGGCCCCGCGCGGCAAGCTCCGCCGGGTGCTGCCGCTGCTGATCACCGCCTGGCTGGTGCTGGAGATCTGGCTGCTGGTCCAAGTGGGCTCGTGGCTGGGTGGATTCGTCGTCGTGCTGCTGCTCATCGCGGGCGCGCTGATCGGCGGTTCGCTGATCAAGCGGGCCGGGCTGAAGGCGCTGTCCGCGGCGATCGAGCAGAGCAAGGACCCGAAGTCCGAGCAGCCCCAGACCGGCACCAGTCTGACGGTGCTGGCGGGCCTGCTGCTGATCGTCCCGGGCTTCCTGTCGGACCTGGTGGCGCTCACCCTGCTGTTCCCGCCCACCCGGGCGCTCTGGCGGGCCGGTGGCCGCCGGGTGGCCGACAAGGCGCTGCGCAGCACCGTCGCCGCCGGGGCGGACCCGTTCGCGGACGCGATGCGGCTGCAGGAGCAGCTGCGCATCCACCGCCCGGACGGCAAGGTGATCCAGGGCGAGGTGGTGGAGCCAGGTGACGGCCCGCGCGGTCCGCAGGGCCCGGACACCACGTACCGCCCGCCGATCTCGGGCTGACCGCCCCTCCCGTCCCGCGTTCCCGTCCCGCGTTCCCGTCCCGGGGAACGCGAGGCGGGAACGCGAAAGGGACCCTGGTGACCAGGGTCCCTTTTCGCGTCCTCCCGCCGTGGCGGGAGCGAGGTCAGGCGCTCTTGCGGGTGTCCCGCGGGTGCACCGCGAGGTTCATTCCGCCGGAGCGGAGCACGGCCAGTCGCTCGGCCAGTACCTCCTCCAGTTCCTCACGGGTCCGGCGCTCCATCAGCATGTCCCAATGGGTACGCGTCGGCTTGACCTTCTTCTCTTCCGGCTCGTCGCCGTCGAGAAGTACCGCCTCCTGGCCACAGAAGCGGCATTCCCAGGCCTGAGGGATCTCCGCCTCGACCGAGAAAGGAACCTCGAATCGGTGTCCGTTCTGACATGCATACTCGACGGTCTGGCGGGGAGCCAGATCGATACCGCGGTCGGTCTCGTAGCTAGTGGCCCCGAGTCGCGTGCCGCGGAGAGCTCGCTCGCTCATGAATCGTGCCTCCCGGGCTTATAGCCCACAGGACTAGTGGTCGCTGTTCTTCGTCGTTCGGTCAACGCTCGGCTTCCGACGAAGATTCCCGTCCCGGGACATGCGTCGTCTGTCGTGCCGCCCCTGTTTGTACCCATCGGCGCCCGATTTGTCACATCTGGCCGTGGATATCACCCTAGGTGTCACCTATTTCACATCTGGTGATCGGTCGGCCTTTCCTGGACGAGCCTACCGGGACGGGATTCGACGAGCGCCGCCGCCCCCGTCCGCCGCGGTCAGGAGATCGGGCGGGAACGGATCATCGGCTCGCCCTTGGCGAGGTCGACCGGGTGGGCCCGGGGGGCCGGATCGGCCGGCAGGGCCACCGGCGGGCGCTCCGGCCGGGGCGGCAGGTCGGCGGCGGCCTCGGTGCGGGTGTCGCGGTGCGGCAGCAGGGCGATCACCGCGTCCCGCAGCTGGGCCGGGGCCTCCTCGTCCAGCGGGTCGACGGTGGCGGGCACCTGGAGCCGGACGGGGGTGCTGTTGCCGATCCGGGCGTAGCCGCGGCCGGCGGGGGCGTGCGCGGCGGGCACGATGTCCAGCGGCGCGCCGAGCACGGCGTGGCCCTCCTCGGGGCCGGCGGGGCCGAGCAGCACCCGGGCCCGGGTGGTGGAGCGCACGGTCGCGGTGATCCGGCCCCTGGCCTCGATGTCGTCGGCGATCACCACGGTGACGCGGGCGGCGCGGCCGTGCCGCAGCGGCAGCTCCAGCAGGTCCTGCGGGTCCGGGCGGCCCTCGGCGTGGGCGAGCTCGCTCAGCTCGGTCGGGTGGTCCAGGAGCAGCCAGAGCGGGCGGGTGGCGTCCTCGGGCGGCGCGGTGCCGGCGTGCCGGGCGGCGTTCAGCGCGGCGAGCCGGCGCTCGGTCTCCTGGGAGGCCCACTCCAGCGCGGCCAGCGCGCCGTGCAGGCTGGTCTCCACGGTGTGCACGCCGGGCCGGTTGACCAGGCAGGCGTGCTCCCCGGTGCCCGCGCCGTCGACCACCACCAGGTCCCCGTACGGGAGCGCCTGGAGCGCGATCGAGCGGATCAGGCTGGAGGTGCCGTAGCCGGTGACGCCGAGCGCCAGCAGGTGCGGCTCGGCCGAGCGCGGGCCGGTGCGCCAGACGACCGGCGGCTGCTGGGCGATCGTGCCGCCCTGGAAGACCGGGATGGTCCGGGCGGTGCCGTCCTCGTCGGTGAAGCCGAGCACGATCTCGCCGGGGGCGGCCACGAAGCGCTGGGCGACGATGTCGGCGGGCAGCGGGGTGAGCGCGGCGATCCGCAGCCGGTTGGACTCCTCGTCCCAGTCGAAGCGGTACTCCCGGGCCCGGCCGGCCTTGCCCTGGACGACCTGCTCGATCCGGGCCCGCGCGCTCGGCTCGGTGTCGGTGAAGTACGCCGGGTAGCCGAGTTCCAGCCGGGAGAGCCGGCCCTCGTCGTCGAACTCCCAGGAGCCGAAGGCGCGCTTGTAGTGGCCCTCGTAGTGGTACAGCGGGTTGGCGTCCTCGGGGCCGCACAGGTACGGCGTGAGCGCCGCGTAGAGCGCGCCGAGCTTGATGTCGGCGACGTCCGGGGCGGGCGGGGCGGGTGCCGGCTTGGGGGCCCGGCCGGTCCAGGCGGAGCTGGCCATCAGGGCGATCAGGGCGAACAGCAGGCCGTGCGGCAGCAGGTAGACGCCGACCAGCATCGCGGCGGAGAGGAACAGCGTCGGGCCGCGGCGCTCCTTCGGGGTGGCGTTCCAGCGGTCCTTGGCCCAGCCCGCGTGGTGGCGCAGTCCGCGGCCGATCACGGAGAGCGGGGCGAACATGTCGGAGGCGTGGTCCCCGGCGGTTCGGGCGATCTCGCGGCCCTTGCTGAGGTGGCGTTGGAGCGGCATTCCTTGACTCCCCGGGCGAGTGGGACGGGTCGGGTGGCGGGGGCGGAGCCGGTACGACGGGACCCGGGGCGGTGGGATCCGCGCCCGGGCCCGTGCGGGGGAGTGGCAGCGCCTGGAACGTGGGGCCTGGGCCCTGTCCGGCCGGACAGGGCCCAGGGCGTGTCTGACAATTCGCGTCGGATCAGCGCGCGGCGGTGGGCGCCCGGCTGGGCGTGCCGGCGAAGCGTCCTCGTACTGGGCCGTACTTGGACGTTTCGCCGGTGCGTCCAGGCGGGATGCCTGGGGGCACCTCCCGGCCGCCAGGCTGGGGGAGCGTCGCGCGCCCGGCGGGAATTGTCAGACACGCCCTAGAACTTGAGGCCGCCGAGCAGGCTCGCCAGGCTGGCACCGCCGGCGGTGATGCTCGGGGCGATCGAGGAACCGGCGACGTAGAAGCCGAAGAGGGCGCAGACGACGGCGTGGGAGACCTTTAGCCCGTCCCTGCGGAAGAACAGAAAGGCGATGGTGCCGAACAGGACGATGCCGGAAATCGAGAGGATCACGTTCTGCTCCTCGGGGAGGGGGGACGGGGGCGGTGTTACGGAAAGTGCGCTAATCGTGACAAAAAGTAATAGATGATGGAACGGTGCAAATGGGTGGTTTCCCGTTCAACGTCGCCCTGGAGTCCGGGCGAAGGCGGGCGGACCGGCCGGGGTGGGGCCGTGTCCCGCGCAGTTCCAGCGCGGCGAGGCATTCCCGCCGGGTGGGCGGGAGGTTTCCGGGGGGTCGGGGAAGTTCGCCCGGATGGCCGCCGCTCGAGGGCCGCCATCCGCCATCCGGATGCGCGCTGGCCCGGCCCGGCACCCGGCCGCTACGGTGCGGTACGCGCAGCTGCTCCAGCCGCACTCCGCCACCGCGGCTCCGCCACCCGCAGAACCTGCAGAGCCCGCAGAACCCGCAGGACCCACAGACCGGAAAGGCCGCCCGCCATGACCGACGCCGCCAACCAGCAGCCCGCCGACGCTCCCGGCGCCCCCGACGCCGAGGTGATCGCCCTGGCCGGAAAGCTCTTCGACGCCGCCCGCGCCGGCGAGACCGACACCCTGGCCGCCTACGTGGACGCCGGTGCGCCCGCCAACCTCACCAACGACCGCGGCGACACCCTGCTCATGCTCGCCGCCTACCACGGCCACGCCGCCACCGTCGAAGCCCTGCTGGCGCGCGGCGCCGACCCGAACCGGGCCAACGACCGCGGCCAGACCCCGCTCGCCGGCGCCGTCTTCAAGGGCGCCGAGGACGTGCTGACCGTCCTGCTGGACGGCGGCGCCGACCCCACCGCCGGCACCCCGAACGCCGTCGACACCGCACGGATGTTCGGCAAGAACGAGCTGGTCGCCCGTTTCGAGACCCGCTGATCCAGGTCGTAGGCTCTTCCCTCATGAAGAGCACCACCATGGAGGCCGGAACCGTCGAGTTCCGCGTCACCGGCTACGCCCACCCCGACGCCCAGGCCCTGTCGGCGGAGGTGCAGCAGGAGTACGTCCGCCGCTACGGCGACCCCGACGAGACCGTGCTGCACCTCGACGACTTCGACTCGCCGGCCGGCCTGTTCCTGATCGCCTACCTCGACGGCCGGCCGGTCGCCTGCGGGGGCTGGCGGGCCAAGCAGGCCGGGCCGGACGGGCTGCGCGACGGCGACGTCGAGCTGAAGCGGATGTTCGTGGTCCCCGCCGCCCGCGGCCGCGGCCTGGCCCGGGCGGTGCTGCGCCGCCTGGAGCAGACCGCCGCCGAGGCCGGCCGCACCCGCGTCATCCTGGAGACCGGCACCGAGCAGCCCGAGGCCGTGGCGCTGTACGGGTCCGAGGGGTACGCGGCGATCCGGAAGTTCGGCATCTACCGCGATCACCCGCAGAGCATCTGCCTCGGCAAGGAACTGCCCGCGGCGGCCTGACCGGCCCGCCCGGCGGGTAGGCTCACGACACCTCTGAGGGGGGACGATGAGCCAGCAACCGCCAGGAGCCGACCGGCTCCCCGCCCTGGCCGCGCCCGGCGGGGAGCTGGACCGGCTGGTCCGGGGCGGCGTGCGCACCGTCGGGGCCGGCGCCGTCTGGGCCGTCGGCGATGCCGGAGGGGCGCTCGGCGGCGGCGCGCACGGCGTGCTCGGGCAGGGCCCGTACGCTCGGCTCGCCCCCGGGCCGGACACCCGGTACGACCTCGCCAGCCTCACCAAGATCGTCGCCCTCTGGCCCTGCGTCGGAGTGCTCCGGCAGGCCGGGCGGCTCCCGCTCGACGAACCGCTCGGCCACTGGTGGCCGCCCGCCTCCGGGCACCCCGTCGGCGTGGTGACGGTCCGTCAACTCCTCGCGCACACCGCCGGAATGCTCCCGCACACCGGATTCGAGCAGCTCTACGGGCGCGGCCTCGCGGCGATCCGGGCCGGGGTGATCGCCGCCCCGCTGCACCGCGCGCCCGGCACGGCCGTCGAGTACACCGACCGCGCCGCCGTCCTGCTCGGCTACCTCGTCGAGGACCTCGGCGGCGCGCCGCCGGCCGAGCTCGCCAGTCGCTGGATCTGGCGGCCGCTCGCCATGGCCGACACCCGGTACGGGCCGCTCGGCCCCGCCGACACCGCCCGCACCGCGCCCACCGAGTACGACCCGCAGGTCGGGAGCCACCTGTGCGGCGTCGTCCACGACCCCTCGGCCCGGCTGCTCGGCGGCGTCTCCGGCAACGCCGGGGCCTTCTCCACCGCCCGCGACCTCGCCCGCTTCCTCGCCGCGCTGCTCGCCCCGCCGCCCCAACTGCCCTGGGGCGAGGCCTGGATCGCGGAGTCGCTGCGCGAACAGACCGGCGGTCTCGCCCCCGCCCGCGGCCTGTCCTGGCTGCACGCCCCCGGCACCGACCCCGCCGAGGGCACCTTCGTCCACTACGGCTTCACCGGCACCGGCATCTGGATCTCCCGGCGGCTCGGCCGCTGGGCGCTGCTGCTCACCAACAAGGTCCACTACGACCGCGGCATCCAGCCGCTCACCGACCTGCGCAACGCCTACCGGCGGGCGGTCTTCGGGTAGGAGCTCTCGTGCGTCGAGTACCCGATCGGGTGGATTAGGTACGAACCGCCGGATCCGGCACGGGGGTTGCGGCAGAGTAACCACCGCGACGGGGCACCGGCGGAGGAGGCGCGATGACGGACACCTGGCTCTCGGAACAGGACTGGCTGGCCGGGCTGCTGCGCGCCTACGTCGGCTGCAGCGTGCTGCTCACCGGCGAAGGTGGCGACGTCCTGCTGCTGAAGGCCAGTTACCGCGCCCAGTGGCAGTTCCCCGGCGGCGGGATGGACCCGGGCGAGGGCCCCGCCGAATGCGCCGCCCGCGAACTGCGAGAGGAGACCGGGCTGGTGGCCGGCGAGCTGCGGCTGCTCGTCGTCGAGTGGCGCGACCCGATCCCGGGCCAGGGCGAACACGCCCACCCCGCCGTGCAGTTCATGTTCGACGGCGGAACGGTCCCGGCCGGCGCGACCATCCGGGTGCAGGCCGAGGAGATCACCGAGTACGGGTACTTCACCCCCGCCCGGGCGGCCGCACTGCTGCACCCCTGCGCGGCGCGCCGGCTCACCCGGGCCCTGGCGGCCCGGCGCACCGGCGCCACCGCGCTGCTGCACTCCACGGGGTACGTCGGCTGACGGTCCGTCAAATATGCCAGTCGGTCAGGCCCGTCAGACCAGCGTGCTCCAGTAGTACCAGAACCGGTTGAGGATCAGCAGCGCGATCACCGCCGCCCACAGCACCGGCACCGCCCAGTGGTAGCGCGCGGCCTCCCGCACGACCGGCCGCAGCCGCGGGCCCACCGGGATCACCCCCGTCCGGAGGTTGTGCAGCGTCGTGTACCAGAACAGCACCACCACCGTCGCCCACACCACCATGCAGTACGGGCACAGCGCGCCGATCCGGTACAGCGCCTCGTCGATCAGCCAGTGCACGAACACCACACCCAGCAGGGTGCCCGCGTGCAGGCCCAGCCAGAACCAGCGCCGGTACGCGGCACCGGCCAGCAGCCCCGCCCCGACC
Organism: Kitasatospora sp. NPDC058478; assembly: GCF_042720345.1. Lineage (NCBI taxonomy): Bacteria > Bacillati > Actinomycetota > Actinomycetes > Kitasatosporales > Streptomycetaceae > Kitasatospora > Kitasatospora sp. NPDC058478. The sequence goes on from NZ_JBHXML010000033.1 coordinate 40,592, forward strand.
GCCGCCAGCGCGCCGAAGGCGGCCAGCCCGAGCAGCGGGTTCGGGAACCCGAAGACCTCCGCCTGCTCGGTGCGCATCACCGAACCGCAGCTGATCACCGGATTGAGGTTGCAACTGGGGACGTAGGACGGGTTCTCCAGGATGCGGAGCTTGTCGAAGGTCAGGACGGCCGAGGCGGCCAGCCCGATCAGCCCGCCGAGGAACAGCAGCAGGGAGAACGCCCGGCCCGCGCCGACCGGCGTACGGCCGGCGTCGCCGGGGGCGGGAGGGGAGAGGTGCACAGAGGTAGCGGCGGTCATGGCAGCACACTCCGGTGGCTGGGAGGAGCCGGCCCGGCCGGGGTTCGGCCGGGCCGGTGGTGCCCTGCTTACTTCAGGCCGGCGGCCTGCTTGACCTGGGCGGTGAACTGCTCCGGCGTCACCGTGGACTGGCCGCTGAACAGCGTGATCGGCTTGCCGTCCACCTTGACCGTCGGGGTGCCCGTCACCCCGCTGCCGTTGAACGCCTCCGCGACCTTCGCCGCCCACGGCGCGTACGTCTTGTCGGTGACGGCCTTCACGAAGGCGTCCGTCTTCAGCCCGGGCACCTGGCCGGCCAGGTCGAGGATGTGGTTGACGTTGCCGAAGTCGTCCTTCCGCTCGTCGGGCTGGTTGGCGTACAGCACGTCGTGGAACTGCTTGAACTTGTCCACGCCCTCGTTCAGCGCGGCGCCCGCGGCGGCCAGCGCGGTACGCGAGCCCTTGCCGCCGAGGGCGTTGTCCAGGAACGCCGCCAGGTGGAACTCCACCTTGACCGAGCCGTCCTCGGTCAGCTTCTTGACCGCCTCGCCGTTCGCCGCCTCGAAGTGCTTGCAGACCGGGCAGCGGAAGTCCTCGTACACCTCCATGGTGTGCGGGGCGTCGGCCTTGCCGTAGGTGATCACCGTGCCGTCCGGGCCGGAGGCGTTCGCCGGGACGACCAGCTCCGTCGGCGCGGCCGCATCGGCGGCCGCCGTCGAGTCCTTCTTGCCGGACGCCGAGTTGATCGCGACCGCCGCTCCGCCCGCGAGGGCGAGCACCGCGACGGCGGACACCGCCACGACGATCCGCTGGCGGCGCTTCGAGGCCGCCTGCTCGATGCGCTGCGCCTCCTGGATCCGCTCACGGGCACTGATGCGCTTGGCCTGCTGCTTGCTGGGGGTCTGAGCCATGGAAGGTCAACTCCTGTACGCGGCGCGCGGATGCGCGCGGGAAACCGCACCGGGTGCGGCGGGATCGAGTGAACGCGGGAGTTGTGCGCGCTGCCTGCGGACGAACGTGCGCGGCGGCCCTACGGCCTCGGGCGGGTCAGCAGGCAGGCGCGAGAACCGGCGGACCACGCCGGGGAGCCGGGCTCAGCACCACGTCCTCGCGGCGCGGCCGCACGCGGTCCGACACCGGCAGCGGCACCCGCAGCACCGGCCGAACCGGAGCCGGGAGCAGCAGCAGGACCAGGGCGCGCAACGGGCGGGCCAGCGACTGGCGCAGCGCGCGCAGCGACCGGGCCAGGCCCGACAGGGCGGCGTCGCCCAGCCGCAGCCAGGCCGCGGCGGCCAGCGCGATCACCAGGTGCACCAGCAGGAGCAGCACCTGGGTCGCCGCCGGGGCCAGCGGCCCCACATGGCCCAGCGGACCGGCCAGCAGCGACCCGTCCACCGAACCGCCGCCACACACCAGCAGGTTCACACCGCGCGCGGGCACGTGCTCGGACAGGATCGGCCCACAGCCGGCCTGCCCCAGGTTGAACGTCGTGTTGAGCAGCAGCTCGACCGGCACCAGCACGCTGGAGATGTGCAGCAGCCGCCGCTCCCCGCCGGCCAGCGCGGCCGCGACCAGGAAGACGACGGCGGTCGCGGCCGCCACCAGCGAGAGCGGCAGCGGGCGACCCGTGATGACCACCTGGCCCAGCGCGGACAGCGGCACGGCGAGCGCGGTGAACACCGCGGCCCGCAGGGCCCTGATCGCATGGGTGGAGGTCGTCACGTCCCGGAGTATGCCACGACGCTTACATCCGGCACGAGGGCGCGTACCCGGGGAGTGGAAGCGTTGCCCGCCGGAGGCCGTTCGTTCACCCGCCTGACGCCCGCTCAGCCGGGACCGCTTCGCCGGTCGTGCGGGTCGGCGTCGTGTGCGCCGCGCAGCCGTCCCGGGCCTGCGCGTCCCCGTCGCGGTCCTGGTCGTCGTCGTGCGCCCGGACCCGTAGCCTGGAAGGCGTTCCCGGCGACCCCGATGAGGGGGTGAGCGCTCATGGCGCGACCCGCCACCACGGTGGGGCAGGTGCTGCTGGACCGACTCGGGGCCCAGGCGGCGGTACTGGCCGGCCTCGACGACGCCGTCCGGGCGGACGAACCGGACGCGGTGCACCGGATGCGCGTCGCCTGCCGACGGCTGCGCAGTGCCCTGCGGACCTTCCGGCGGCTGTTCGCCCCCGGGGCCACCGACCGCCTGGTCGCCGAACTGCGCTGGCTCGCGGCCGCCCTCGGCCGCGCCCGGGACGGCGAGGTGCTCGCCGAGCGGCTGGCCGCCCAGGCCCGGGCACTGCCCGCCGCCTGCCGGCCGGAGCGGGTCGCGGCGGAGCTGGAGCGGTGGGGGCGGGTCGAGTACCGGCAGGCCTGGCCCGAGGTGCTCGCGGCCCTCGACAGCCCGCGCCGCCGCGCCCTCGCCGACGCCCTCGCCACCCTCCTCGCCGACCCCCCGCTGCGCCGTCGGGCCGGCCGTGACGCCGTCCCCGAGCTGGCCCGGATCGCCGAGCGCGAGCAGCACCGCACCGGCGAGCGCGTCCGGGCGGCCCTCGACGCCGGGGCCGGGCCCGCCGAGCAGCGCGACCGCGCCCTGCACGAGGCCCGCAAGGCCGCCAAACGCGCCCGCTACGCCGGCGAGACCGCCGCCCCGGCGGTCGGCGCGGCCGCCGAGCGGTACACGGACCGGATGAAGGCCGTCCAGGAACTGCTCGGCGAGCACCAGGACGCGGTGGTCGCCGCCGGCACCCTCGCCGGGCAGGCCGCCGACAGCGGCGAGCCCTTCGGCCTCGGGGTGCTCTACGCCCGCCAGCTCACCGCCGCCGAGACGGCCCGGGCCCGGCTGCCCCAGGTGTGGGCCTGGGCGGCGGGGCGCAAGCTGCCGCGGTTCGGCTAGGCCAAACCTAGGCCCAACCTAGAACGGCGCCGCGTGGGCCGGGGCCGCGTCGTGGGCGGCGGCGAAGGCGTGGCGGGCGCGGCTGCCGGGTGGGGCGAGGCACGCGAAGACGTACCGGCCCTCCTCGGGCAGGGCGAGCACGGTGTAGTCCAGGACGTCGGTGTCCAGGGCCGGGTGGCGGATGTGGAGTCGGCCGGGGCCGGGCGGGCCGGCCCGGTGGCGGTCCCACAGCGCGGCGAAGGCCGGGCTGTCCGAGGACATCCGGCGGACCAGGCGGGTGAGCCCGCGGTCGCCGGGGCGGTCCGCGTGGTGGGCGCGCAGCGAGGCGACGAGGTCCGCGCCGATCGAGCCGGTGGCCGCGAGGTTGCCCTGTGAACGGTCCCCGTACGGGCAGCAGAACACCTGCCAGAGCAGGTTGCGCTCGTGGGGCGGGCGCCGTTCCGGCCAGGCCATCAGCAGGCCGGCCGGGCGGTTCCAGGCGAGGAGTTCGAAGGTCGGGCCGGTGACGAAGGCGGGCGCGGCGTCCAGGGTGTCCAGCAGCGCCAGGGTGGTGGCGGAGACGGCCGGCGGCTCGGGCGGCGCCCCGGCCGGTGCGCGGTGCCGGGCGGCCAGCCGGTGCAGGTAGGCGCGCTCCGCCCCGGCCAGTTGCAGGGCCTCGGCGATGCCGTCGAGGACCGGGCCGGTGGGCACCCGCTGGCGGCCCTGCTCCAGCCGGGCGTAGTAGTCGGCGGAGATGCCCGCGCGGGCCGCCACCTCCTCGCGGCGCAGCCCGGGCGTCCGGCGGCGCCCGGCCGGGGGCAGGCCCGCCTCGGCGGGCGCGAGGCGGGCGCGGCGGGCGCGCAGGAACGCGCCCAGCGGGGTCTCGGGCATGCGGTCACGCTGCCACAGCCGGGCGGGGTTAGCCAGGACCTGGCCGTCCCTGGCTGGCCCGTCCCTGGTCGGCTGGTCCCTGGTCGGCCCGTCCCCGGGAAGGGCTGGCCGCTGGTGGCCCGGGCGGGGCGCCGGGAGGCTCGCCGCATGGGACTTCTCGACGACAAGGTCACGATCGTCACCGGCGCCGGGCGCGGCATCGGCGCAGCCGCCGCCCGGCTGTTCGCCCGGGAGGGCGCGCTGCTGGTGCTGGCCGCCCGCTCCGGCGCCGAGGTGGAGGCGCTGGCCGCCGAGCTGCGGGCCGGCGGGGCCCGGGCGGTGGCCGTCGCCGCCGACCTGACCACCGCGGAGGGCGCCGAGCGGACGGTCGAGGCGGCGCTCACGACGTACGGCCGGCTGGACGCGGCCTTCGACAACGCGGGTTCCGGCCTGTCGCCGGCCCCGCTCGCCGAGCGCTCCGAGGCCGAGTGGGACGACACCCACGCGCTCAACCTGCGCGGCAGCTGGCTCTGCCTGCGGGCCCAGCTGCGGGCGATGGCGGCGGGCGGTCGGGGCGGCGCGGTGGTGCTCAACTCCGGGGTGGGCGCGCTGGTGGGCGGCTTCGGGGACGGCGTCCAGCAGGCCGCCAAGCACGGCCTGACCGGCCTGGTGAAGGCGGCCACCGCCGACTACGCCCGGCACGGCATCCGGGTCAACGCCGTCGCGCCCGGCGTGGTGCGGACGCCCTCGACGGAGCAGTTCTTCGCGTCCGGCCCGGAGTTCGACGCCCTGGTGGTCCGCTCCACCCCGCTGGGCCGGGCGGGAGCGGACACCGAGATCGCGGAGGCGGCGGCCTGGCTGCTGAGCGACCGGGCGTCGTACGTGGCCGGGGTGACCCTGCCGGTGGACGGCGGGATCACCGCGACCCGGCGGTTCGACTGAGTGCGGGCCCGATCAGTTGGGGGCCCGGTCGGTCGGGGGCCCGGCTGGTCGGGGCGGGTCCGACGGCACCGTACGGGGGTCGGTGCCGTCGGGCCTACTCCGACGCAGGTTCCAGCCCGGCCGACCGGGCGGCGGTGCGGAGCAGGGCGCGGAGCATGGGGGTGGTGAGGCGGCCGGTGTTGGTGTTGCGCGGGCTCACGTGGTAGCAGCCGTACAGCTGGAGGGCGGGGCCGTCGTCGGTGGCGGGGAGGACGGCCAGGGCGCCGTGGCCGAAGGCGGGGCGGGGCCGGGGGACCTGCCAGCCGGCCTGCGCGAGGGCGGGCAGGAGGGCCTGCCAGGCGAAGCCGCCGAGGGCGACGACGGTCCGTACGGTGGGGCGCAGCAACTGGAGTTCGCGGGTGATCCAGGGGCGGCAGGTGTCGCGTTCGGCGGTGCTGGGCTTGTTGTCGGGCGGGGCGCAGCGGACCGGGTCGGTGATGCGGACGCCGTGCAGGTGCAGGCCGTCGCCGTACCGGACGGACTCGGGGCGGTTGGCGAGCCCGAGGTCGTAGAGCGCCGCGTAGAGCAGGTCGCCGGACGGGTCGCCGGTGAAGATCCGGCCGGTGCGGTTGGCGCCGTGGGCGGCGGGGGCGAGGCCGACCAGGACGAGCGGGGCGTCGGGCGGGCCGAAGCCGGGGATCGGGCGGGCCCAGTAGTCCCAGTCCAGGTAGGCGCGGCGCTTGGTGCGGGCGGTCTCCTCGCGCCACTCGACCAGGCGCGGGCAGGCCCGGCAGTCGGTGACGACGCGGTCCAGCGCGGTGAGCGAGATGGCGCGGGCGGCGGCCTCGGCGGGGTGGCGGGGGTGGCCGGGGTCGTCGGCGGCGGCGGACTGCGGCATGGCCCCGATCCTAGTAGGGCTTTGTCAGGTCCTGTGGTGGGAGCGGGGCGGATGCGGGTCGGTCGCATATCGGGCAGGCACCGGTCCAGGGGGCCTGGGCGGGTGAGGCATCCCTCCCCTCGCCTGACCATCCGTGGCGCCCGACAAAGCCCTACTGGGCCCTGTCCGGCCGCACCCGCTGGGCGGTCTGGACGGTGGCCTGGTTGAACCGCCGGGTGACGGTGGCCCGTCGACCGGGTTGGGCCCGGTGATCGGGGCGGTGGCGAGAAGGTCCGGTGGGACCGGGAGGCAACAATGGTGGAGAACGGGTACGCGGGTCCGTCTCGACGGCAGGTCCTGACGGCCGGCGCGCTGGCCGGCGCGACGGTGCTGAGTTCCGGCATGTGGGCGACCGAGGCGTCGGCGGCGGCACCGCCGGCGATCTTCTACTCGCCGCACCAGGACGACGAGGCGTTGGGCCTGGCCGGGGCGATCCTGGAGCACAAGGCGGCCGGCCGGCCGGTGTACCTCGTGCTGGTGACACGGGGAGAGAACGACGGGCTGGCGAAGCTGATGAACACCGATCCCTGCCCGCTGACCACAGGCTCGGACCGGCACCCCTGCGCGGCCGGCGGCCACCACGGGGTGAACTGGCCGACCGACGGCAGCAGCAAGATCGTCCCTTGCCGGACGGCCGAGTTCATGGCCTCTGCCGCCACCCTCGGGGTCGACAAGGTGATCAACCTGAAGATCGTCGACTCCCCCTACGGGGGGCCCGATGCCTTCGCCCGGTTCGTCGCCACGGTCAAGTCGAAGATCGCGTCCATCGCGCGGCAGTACCCGGGCGCCTCGCACAAGTTCACCGCGGGCTGGCTGGAGATCACCGACACCCACAAGGCGATCGCCGACGCGGCCGTGCAACTGGCCCGCGAGGGCAAACTCACCGACGTGCGCTTCAATTTCGTCTACGCCTACGACCAGCCGCTCGGCTCCCGCGCGAACGGTGCCGCCTACGTGCTGGACATCCCTGCCGCGCACATGGCGACCAAGCGCAACGCCATCTACTGCTACAACACCTGGGCCCCGTCCCGGAACCTCTACGCGCTCGGCTACCACAGCGTCCCGAACAAGCTGGAGTCCGCGCACAACGACCCGCACGAGTACGTCTTCACCCTCCCCAACAACTCGTACCAGTTCGGGAGCATCACGGCCCCGCACCCGGAGTGGTCGTAACAGAACAGGGCCGGGGTCGGGCTGTCGGCGGACGGCCCGACCCGGATTCCCGCTCAACCCCGCGGGACGAACCGGTCACCACCGCCCCACCGATCCCCGAGCGGGTGATCGTCTCGCAGCGACGTTCGAGGCCGGACAACCCCCCGACCCCCACCACAGGACCTGACAAAGCCCTCCTAGGGCTCGCACCGGGCCCGCATCGGCCGTGCACCGAGCTCGTGCCGGGCCCGTATCGGCCCTGCGCCGGCCTGGCCGGGCAGGCGTAGCGTGGAATCAGCTGCTCCGGCGGCCCCCGGCTGGGCCGGGTCGGCGACGGCCGGGGCTGGCTGGTGCGCGAGGAGGCCTCGCCGAGGCCGCAAGGAGGCCGCGATGATCGTCGATGCGGTGCTGGGTGCCATCGGGGGGCTGGTCGGGCTGGGGGCGATCTGGGCGGGCCTGAGCGTCCGGGTCGTCCAGCAGTTCCAGAAGGGAGTGGTGTTCCGTTTCGGCCGGGTGCGCAGGGATGTGCGCGAGCCCGGGCTGGTGGGGCTGCTGCCGATCGCGGACAAGCTGCGCAAGGTGAACGTGCAGATCGTGACGATGCCGATCCCGGCGCAGGAGGGCATCACCCGGGACAACGTGACCGTCCGGGTGGACGCGGTGGTGTACTTCCGGGTCGAGGACCCGGTGAAGGCGATCGTCAACGTGCAGGACTACCACTTCGCGATCTCCCAGGTGGCGCAGACCTCGCTGCGCTCGATCATCGGCAAGAGCGAGCTGGACGACCTGCTGGCCAACCGCGAACCGATCAACCAGGGGCTGGAGTTGATGATCGACAGCCCGGCACTGGGCTGGGGCATCGAGATCGACCGGGTGGAGATCAAGGACGTCGCGCTGCCGGAGTCGATGAAGCGCTCGATCGCGCGGCAGGCGGAGGCCGAGCGGGAGCGGCGGGCGCGGATCATCACGGCGGACGGTGAGTTCCAGGCCTCGGCCCGGTTGTCGGAGGCGGCGGCGGTGATGAGCGCGACCCCGGCGGCGCTCCAACTGCGGCTGCTGCAGACGGTGGTGGAGGTGGCGGCGGAGAAGAACTCGACGCTGGTGCTGCCCTTCCCGGTGGAGCTGCTGCGCTTCCTGGACAGCGCGACGGACAACCAGCAGCGGGCTGCGGTGAATGCCGCGGCGGCAGCGGCGAAGGCCGCCGAACGGGCCGCCGTGGAGGGGAAGGAGGCGGCGAAGGCGGAGGTCGAGCAGGACAGCTCGAAGCACGAACTCCCGCCGCTGGAGGAATTGTTGGACCAGTCGCCGGTGCCGGATGCGGACGCGCCGGGCGGGCGCGCGGAGCCGGACCAGGCGGCCTGACCGGCGCCCGGTGGCGGCCTCCGCGGGCCCGGACCAGGATGGACAGGGGAGCCGAAGCCAGGCCAGGAGGCGGGACCATGACCAGAGCCAGCGACATCATGCACCCGGGCGCGGAGTGCATCCGCGAGCACGAGACGCTCGCCGCCGCCGCCCGGATCATGCGGGAACGACACGTCGGCGCGCTGCCCATCTGCGGGGAGGACGACAAGCTGCTGGGTATCGTGACCGACCGCGACATCGTGCTGCGCTGCGTCGCCGAGGGCCGGGACCCGGCCGCGGTGACGGCGGGCGAGCTGGCCCTGGGCCGGCCGATGACGGTGGAGGCGGACGAGGACGCGGAGCAGGTGCTACGGGTGATGGAGCAGTACCGGGTGCGCCGGCTGCCGGTGATCAACCACCCGGAGCACAAGCTGGTCGGGATGATCAGCGAGGCGGACATCGCGCGCGGGCTGCCGCAGGCCCGGGTCGCGGAGTTCGTGTCGGCGGTCTGCGCGGAGGAGGCGCCCGCGGAGGAGGCGGCCAAGGCCGGGGCCTGACGGCGTCGGCTGATCCGGGCCGGGGGGTCAGTGCCAGCTGTGGCGGATCAGGGACGCGGCGAATCAATCAGGGCATCGTCCGGCCAGCGTGTCTAGGTGGCGGCGCAGCACGGCGCGCAGTTCGTCCGGGCCGACCAGGTCCGGGTGCTGGACGGCCTGGAGGGTGAGGCCGTCGAGCAGGGCGGAGAGGCGGCGGGTCTCGACGGCGAGGTCGAGGCCGGGCGCCAGGGCGCCGGAGCGCTCGGCCTCCGTCAGGACGCGGTGGATCAGCCCGTCCAGTCCGGCCTGCAACTCGGCGGCGCGGGAGCGGAGTTCGGGGCGGGTGCGGGCAGCGGTGACGAAGGACAGCCAGAGCGCGGACTCCTCCCGGCGCTCGGCGTCCAGCGGGAGGGTCTCGGTGAGGAGTTCCTCGACCTGTGTGCGGCGGTCGGTGCCGCCCTCCGGGTCGAGCAGGGTGCGGGCGTGGGTGCGGATGCGGCTGTCGATGCGGCGGGCCAGCTCCTGCATCGCGAAGATCATCAGTTCGGAGCTGCCGGCGAAGTAGTGCCGTACCGAGCCGATGGCGAGCCCGGCCTCGTCCGCGACGTTGCGTAGCGAGGCGCGTTCCAGCCCCTCTCGGGCGGCGACGCGGAGCACGGCGTCGGCGACGGCCTGGCGGCGTTCCGCGGGGTCCACGATCTTGGGCATGTTGCCGTTATAGCACGGTCGAGCTAAATTGCTGATTTAGCATGGTCGAGCTAAAAAACTCCCGGGGAGGGGTGTGCCGATGAACGTCTGGCTGCAAGCGGGGTTGATCGCCGTCGTGGTCGTGGTGGTGGTGATCCGGCGGCTGCGTGGGGAGCCGCTCAATGCCCGGGACCTGTTCGCGCCGCCGGTGGTGCTGACCGCGATCGGGTTCTGGTCGCTGGTGCGGCGCCCGGGTCTGGGTGCGGGTGACTACGCCTGGGTGGCCGCCGGTGCCGCGCTCGGCGTCGGACTCGGGGTGCTGCGCGGCATCACCGTCACGCTGTTCGAGCGCGACGGTGTGGCGTGGCAGCGGTACACCGGCCGGACTTTCCTGGTCGCCGCCGGCTCCCTCGCGGTGATGGCGGGCTTCGGCCTCCTCGCCGGCCGCTTCGGTCTCGCTCCGGATGCCCGGCCGGTGCAGTTGTCGATCGGCGTGGGCTTCCTCGGTGAGGCCCTGGCGGTCGGCTGCCGGGTGCTCGTCGCGGGTCTTCCCTTCGCGCCCGAGCGACGGGGTCTGAGTCCGTCACTCGGCGCGGATCGAATCAGGCGGTAACTTTGGTTGTCGTAGGCCGGTTCGGTAACTATGGTTGTCGCATGACATCGATCGAGATCACCCCCGAGGAGCGGTCCGAGCTGGCCAGGGCGCTCGGTGACGCACTGAACCCCCTCGCCAGGGCTGTTCGTTCGCACGAGACCGGGCTGCCCGAGGACCGGATGTGGAACGCGGACCCGGCCGAGGTCGCGCTCTCCGTCCTCGCCACCTGGAAGGTGGTGGACACGGAGGTCAAGCGGCTGACCGCGATCGCGGCGGCGACGGCGGGTTCCTACGGCGCGAGCTACGAGCAACTGGGTGCGGCCTGGGGCATCACCCGGCAGGGCGCCCGGAAGAAGTGGCCGGAGGCCCGCCCTGCGGTGCCGCAGGGCATGCTCGAACTGTTCGGCGGAACGGCCGAGTTGGGGCAGGAGGAGGAATCCGGCGGCTGGCGCTGGGCGGGCGTCGGCGCCGACGGCGCGCGCGGCGCGGCCGACCGCGGCTACCCGACGAAGGAGGAGGCCGCGGCCCGCGCCGGGGCCTTCCTCGGCGAGCACGCCGCGCCCTAAGCGCGCCCCCGAAGCGCCCGGGCGATCAGTTCCGCCAGGTGCAGGGCCTGGCGGCCCTGGGCGAGTTGGGTGATCTGGGTGCGGCAGCTGAAGCCGTCGGCCAGGATCACCGTGTCGGGGGCGGCGGCCCGGACCTCGGGCAGCAGGACGCGCTCGGCGATCGCCTCGGACACCTCGAAGTGGCCCCGCTCGAAGCCGAAGTTGCCGGCCAGGCCGCAGCAGCCGGAGTCCAGCACCCGGTTGTGCAGGCCGAGTCGGGCCTCGACCCGGCGGTCGGCGGCGCTGCCGAGGACGGCGTGCTGGTGGCAGTGGGTCTGGGTGACGGCGTCCAGCGGGACGTGCGGGAGCGGGGCGTCGGGGGCGTACTGGTCGAGGAACTCGGCGAAGGTGCGGGTGCGTTCGGCGAGCGGGCGGCCGTCCGGGCCGAGCAGTCGGGGCAGGTCCTCGCGCAGGGCGGCGGTGCAGCTCGGGTCCATCCCGACCACCGGGGTGTCGGCGGGCAGCCCGGTGTCGGCCAGCGTCCGCAGGCTGCGCCGCAACACCCGGCGGGCGGTGCCGAGTTGGCCGGTGGAGTACCAGGTCAGGCCGCAGCAGACCGGGCCGGCGGGCAGCCGCACGTCGAAGCCCAGGTGCTCCAGCACCTCGACGGCGGAGCGCAGCACGTTCGGCTGGAGGTGGTCGGAGAAGGTGTCCGGCCACAGCAGCACCGGCCGTGCCCCCGCCGGGGCCGGGTGCGCGGCGCGGTGGCGGCGGTACCAGCGGGTGAAGGTCTCCGGCGGGAGGACCGGCAGCACCCGGCGCCGGTCGACTCCGCCGAGTAGCTTGAGCAGTCCGGCGGCCGGGGAGCGGGCGAGGGTGTTGGCGGCGCCGGGGGCGAGGGCGGCGGCCCGCAGCCAGCGCGGCAGCCAGCCCATCGAGTAGTGGGCGAGCGGGCGCGGGCGGTGCCGGTAGTGCTGGTGCAGGAACTCGGCCTTGTAGGTCGCCATGTCGACATGGACCGGGCAGTCGCTCGCGCAGCCCTTGCAGCTCAGGCAGAGGTCCAGGGCCTCCCGGACCTCCGTCGAGCGCCAGCCGTCGGCGATCGCCGCGCCGCCCTGGCGGCCGGGAGGTGCCGCCATGCCGCGCAGCATCTCGGCCAGCAGCCGGGCCCGGCCCCGGGTGGAGTGCCGTTCCTCGCCGGTGGCCATGTAGCTGGGGCACATCACCCCGGTGTTCGGGTCCACGCACTTGGCGACGCCGACGCAGCGGTGCACGGCCTTGGCCAGGCTGCCGCCGTCCTGCTCGTACGGGAGGGCGAGCGGCAGCGGGCGGCGCGGGGCGGTGACGAAGCGCAGGTCGGCGTCGAGCGGGCGCGGGTCGACCAGCGCCCCCGGGTTGAGCAGGTGCTCGGGATCCCAGATCCGTTTGAACTCGCCGAACAGGGCGATCACTTCGGGCGGGTACATCCGGGGCAGCAGCTCGCCGCGGGCCTGCCCGTCGCCGTGCTCGCCGGAGAGCGAACCACCGTAGGAGACCACCAGGTCGGCGGCCTGCTCCAGGAACTCCCGGAAGACCAGCACCCCGGCGGGCTCGTCCAGCGGGAAGTCGATCCGCAGGTGCACGCAGCCGTCGCCGAAGTGCCCGTACGGCACGCCGTGCAGGCTGTGCCGGCGCAGCAGGGCGCGCAGGTCCCGCAGGTAGTCGCCGAGGCGCTCGGGCGGGACGGCGGAGTCCTCCCAGCCGGGCCAGGCCTCGCCGCCGCCGGGCAGCCGGGTGACGATGCCGGCGCCCGCCTCCCGGACGGCCCAGAGCTGGCGCTGCTCGGCCGGGTCGGTGACGAGGGCGACGGAGGCGGAGCGCTCGCGGCGCACCGCGTCGGCGAGCCGGCGGGCCGCCTGGTAGGCCTCGACCGGGGTGGCGCCGCCGGTCTCCAGGAAGAGCCAGCACTCGCCCGCGGGCAGCCGGTCCAGCGCGGGCGGGCGGGGGCCGGCGGCGAGCAGTGCGGCGATCAGGTCGGCGGACATGCCCTCGGCGGTGAGCGGCCCGAGCGGCAGCAGCGCGGGGACGGCGTCGGCGGCGGCGCCCTCGTCGGGGTAGCCGGCCACCACCAGGGCGCGCGCGGGTGGCTCCTCGACCAGCCGGACGGTCGCGCCGAGCAGCACCGCGCAGCTGCCCTCGGTGCCGGTGAGCGCGCGGGCCAGGTCGTGGCCGTGCTCGGGCAGCAGGGCGTCCAGCGGGTAGCCGGAGGTGCGGCGGGGCAGCGCGGGCAGGCCCTGGCGGATGGTGGCGAGGTTGCGGTCGGTGAACTCCTGGAGCTGCCGGTGGAGTTCGCCGGGCCGCCCGGGCAGGGCGCGGAGCGCGGCGCGCTCCTGCGGGGTGAGCCGGCCGCCCACGGTCAGCTCGGTGCCGTCCGCGAGCAGCAGCTCCAGCCGCTCGACGTTGTCCGAGGTGCGCCCCCAGGCGAGCGAGTGCGAGCCGCAGGAGTCGTTGCCGATCATGCCGCCGAGGGTGCAGCGGCTGTGCGTGGACGGGTCGGGGCCGAAGCGCAGCCCGTACGGCCGGGCGGCGCGCTGGAGGTCGTCCAGCACGGTGCCCGGCTGGACCCGGGCGGTGCGGGCCTGCGGGTCGACGTCCAGGACGGCGCCGAGGTGGCGGCGGAAGTCCAGCACCACCGCGCCCGGGCCGATCGCCTGCCCGCCGATGCTGGTGCCCGCCCCGCGCGGCACCATCGGCACGCCGTACTGACGGCAGAGCGCGACGGCGGTGCGGACGTCGTCGAGGTCGGCGGGTTTGACCACACCGAGCGGCAGCTGCCGGTAGTTGGACGCGTCGTGGCTGTAGACGGTCCGCTCGGCGGTGCCGAAGCGGACCTCCCCGCGCAGTACGGCGGCCAGTTCGCGGGCCAGCTCGGCCCCGGGGGCTGCGGACGGACGGCTCACCAGGGACCTCCGGGCGGGTGCGGCGACGGCTCCGGCCGATCATGGCAGCCGCGCGCCCGCAGGGGTACCGGCCACGACCGGGGTACCGCCGATGGGGTGTCGGTCGGCGGCCGCCCGGACAGGACCTCGGCCCCGCCGCCTGCGGAGGCGGGGCCGCGCACGTGCGGAGTACGTCACCGCCGCCCGGTGAGTGTGCCGCGGGCGATGTGGGAGAGCTTGGCCATCTCGAACGCCGGGTAGGCGCCGCCGGCCAGCAGCGAGAACTTGATCCCCTCGCGGCCGCCGGGCCGCCGGTGGCCGGGCGGCTGGAAGCGCCGGTGGTGCTCGGCGGCCCGGTGGAAGAACTGCGGCCGCTCGGCGCGGGTGACGCACCCGGCCAGGTCGAAGACGAACAGGTAGTGCCGGATCATCCGGACGAACAGCGCGTCCCGCACCGCGTACAGGTGCGGCTGGTCCTCCAGCAGCGCGAAGCTGCGCTCGTACTGGTCGAAGAGGTCGAACACGCCGCTGCCCGGGGAGCCGGTGGGGTGGACGGTCTCCCGGCGGCGCAGCTGCACGCACTCGCGCGCCAGCGCGGCGACCCGGCGGGCGCCGAGCAGTGCCGCGTGCACCACCGGGATCTCCTCGTACCGGCCGTCGGGGAAGGCCAGCCGCAGCTCCTCCCAGTGGCCGCGGCGGATCAGCCGGTCCCAGACCAGCGGCGGCGCGCCGAACAGGGCGGGCTGGTCGAAGGGCTCGAACACCTCGGGGCCGGCTTCGGCGAGCAGCGACTCCGCTCCGCCCGGCCAGTCCCGGTCGTTGTGCCGGCGGGAGTGGCCGAACAGCAGCAGGTCCACCGGGCCGGTCTGCCCGAGCCGGTCGGCGAGGGTCTGCAACGCGTCCTGGGGCAGCTGGTGGTCGGCGTCCAGGAACAGCAGGTACTCGCCGGCGGCCCGCGCCGCCCCCGCGTTCCGGCTCACCCCGACCCCGACCGCCGCGTTGAGGTGCAGGACCGACAGCCGCGGGTGCCGGGCCGCGTACGCGTCGGCGAGCTCGCCCGCGGCGTCGGGGGAGCGGTCGGCGACCACGATCACCTCGACGTCCTGGAGGGACTGTGAGAGCAGCGAGTCCAGGCAGTCCGCGAGCTGTTTGTGCTGGTCGTAGGCGGGGAGTACGACGCTGATGAGGGGTGAGGGCATGACGCCGGAGCGTAAGAGGACGCGCTGACCGTGGCAAAGCCCTGACGGTGCGTAATACCGAGCAATCCCCGCCAAATCGTACGACCGTACGCCATATCTTCACGCGGCCTGCCGGACGCGTCCACGACAGCCGGAACGCGCCGGGCCCGCGACGCGTGGTGCGTCGCGGGCCCGGGGTGCGTCGAGGCTCGGCAGCCTCGGTTTAGTACCAGTGGTGGTTCTGCCAGAACGACCAGGCGGCGCAGGGGCTGCCGTAGCGGGAGTTCATGTAGTCCAGGCCCCACTTGATCTGGGTGGCCGGGTTGGTGCGCCAGTCGGAGCCGGCCGAGGCCATCTTGCTGCCGGGCAGCGCCTGGACCAGGCCGTACGCGCCGGAGGAGGCGTTGACGGCGAGGTGGTTCCAGGTGCTCTCGCGGGACACGATGTTGCTGAAGCACTGGAGCTGGCCGGCCGGGACGAGCTGCGCGGCGATCTGCTGCGGGCTGCCGGTGAGGGTCGGGGCGCTGGTGAGGTCCTGGCGCGCCTGGGAGCGGGAGGCGGCGGCGTCCGCGTCGGCCTTGGCCTTGGCGTCCGCCTGGGCCTTCGCGTCGGCCTCGGCCTGCGCCTGGGCGGCGGACTCCGCCTCGGCCTGGGCCTGCGCCTGGGCCTGGGCCTCCTGAGCGGCCTGGTCGGCGGCAGCAGCAGCGGTGTCAGCCTGGGCCTGGTCGGCGGCCGCCTTGCCGTCCACCGTGACGGCGGCCGCGGGTGCGGCGGCCTCGGTGGTGTTCCCGGCCTGCGGGAGGGCGAGGGCGGCGGTGGCGGCGCTCGCGACGACGAGGGTGGCGATGCCGGTGATCAGGGAGTTGCGGCGGGCATGGCTGAGCTGCATGAAGCGGACAATCCTTTTCCGTCGGGGGCCGTGCCGGTGGCACCGGGTGCGGGGCATCGCACGGGCGCCCGGGTGAGCGGGGCCCGCGCGGCCGTCCGGGACGGCCGTGGCGCCCCGGCGGAAGTGGCGGGGCGGGTCGGCTGCGCGGCGGAGGGGGCCGGCTGCGCTGCCTGGCGACGGGCCATTCTTCGCAGGGCCGGGGACGGGTGGCAAAGGCGGGTGCCACTACGGCGGGTAGTAGCCGCAGGGTGGCTGCGGCGAGACGCGGTGATGGGTTTGGGGGAATTTGTCCGACTTGCGTATTTGTAGGTCGAAGGTCGGTGGCGCGAGCGGAATGCGTGGGTGTGAGGTGCGGTGGCCTGCGTTCTTCGAGGTGTTCCGGGCAGCCCGACGCGGGACGGGAGCCCGTGCCGGGGGGTCGGCCGGCGCCCGGGCCGTAGCCGTCCACTATCGGGGGCAGTAGACGGCGAACCCCGTGTGGGCGGCCTCACACCTCCGGCCGGCCGGGATCGGCGCAGGGTGACCGGCCGGTCACCGCTTCAGGAGGTCGCGTACGGGTTCCCGGTGGCGGGCCGGGAGGCCGGCTCCGCCGCCGATTCCTGCTCCTGCTCCTGCTCGTCCGCCGGGGCCGCGTCGTGGACCGGGTCGAGGGCGAGGTCGCGGGCCAGGTCCCGGGCCAGCAGGGTGGCGCCCGCGACGGCCCCCGGCATGGCGAGCACCGTCACCAGCGGAACCAGGAAGGCCAGGATCAGCGGCGTGCCGAAGCCCAGCGCCAGCCCGAGCCGGGCGCGCAGCAGCCGGATCCGCTCACGCTGCGGCACCCCGCGCCGCTGGAGGGCGACGGCGACGAGCTCGACGGTCAGGAAGAAGCCGGACACCAGGAAGCCCAGCGCCGGCACCACCGTCTGCCCGATCACCGGGATGAAGCCGCAGGCGAACAGCACCACGCCGAACGCGGCCACCCGCACCAGGACAGCGGCGCTGTCCCGTACCGCGATCACCAGTTCGCGCCACAGCGGCGACTCCGGCGGGGTGGGCGCACCGCCCTCGGTCTCGTCGACCTTCGCGGACAGCGCCTCGTAGAAGGGCTGCCCGACCAGCAGCGTGACGGCGGTGAAGGTGAGCAGCGAGAGCAGCAGGCCGCCGCCGAAGGCGATCGCGGCGAGCGCGTCGCGCAGCAGGCCCTGCCAGGGCGAGCTCCAGTGGTCGGCGAACGGGGTGGCCCAGTCGGCGAGGTCCTTCGACCAGCCGCCGAGGAAGACGAGCGCGACGGCGTACCCGGCCAGGGTGAGCAGTGCGGGCAGCATGCCGAAGCCCCACCAGCGGCCGTGTCGACCCACCCACTTCTGGCCCCCGACCAGGTACTTCATCCCCGCCACAAGATCTCGCATGGGCGATCACCTTAGGGCATGTCTGACAATTCCCGCCGGGCGTGCGGCGTCTGGGCACGCACCTCGCCGCGTTGTCGTCGGTCGCCGATGGCCCCCAGCCTCCGGCCGGGAGGTGCCCCCACCGCATGGACTCCCTCCTCCGCCTTGCGATGCACGCACCCAGACGCCGCACGCCGATCCGACGCGAATTGTCAGACATGCCCTGGCTTCCCCGTCCGGAACCCCGCATTGCCGTGTTCCTGCCAGTTTCGACCGGCAGGGTCGGGCCCCTCCTGTCGCGACGCCTTCGGGGCCACCCTCGGTGCTCCCCGACCTGTCAGTGGAGGAGTCTGATGAAGCGTCAATTCGGCAGATTCATCGTGTTGTTGGCCGCACTGGTGCTCGGCGCCGGCGCGCTGGTGCTGCCCGCCGCCGCCTCGCCCGCACCCTCGGCGCCGTCGCCGGGCGTGGTCGGCGGCACGCGGGCGGCGCAGGGCGAGTTCCCGTTCGTGGTGCGGCTCTCGATGGGCTGCGGCGGCGCGCTCTACACCCCGCAGATCGTGCTCACCGCCGCCCACTGCGTCAACGGCACCGGCGCCGACACCAGCATCACCGCGACCGCCGGCGCGGTCGACCTGCGCAGCGGCAGCGCGGTCAAGGTCCGCTCGACGTACGTGTACCAGGCGCCCGGCTTCTCCGGCGCGGAGAGCGGCGACGACTGGGCGCTGATCAAGCTGGCCTCGCCGGTCGGCGGCAGCCAGGTGAGCACGCTGCCGACCACCGACTCCACCGCCTACGACAGCGGCACCTTCACCATCATGGGCTGGGGCGCCGCGACCGAGGGCGGCGCGCAGCAGCGCTACCTGCTCAAGGCCACCGTGCCGTTCGTCGACGACGCCGCCTGCGCCAACGCCTACCCGGGCCTGAACAGCGCGGCCTCGCTCTGCGCGGGCTACGTCGACCAGGGCGGCGTCGACACCTGCCAGGGCGACTCCGGCGGGCCGATGGTCCACCGGGACGCGGCCGGCCGCTGGGTCCAGGTCGGCATCGTCAGCTGGGGCAACGGCTGCGCCCGGCCCGGCTACCCGGGCGTCTACACCAAGGTCAGCACCTACGCGGCCGACATCGCCTCGGCGGCGGCCGGGCTCTGACGCCGACCGCCGAAGAACCGAAGAACGAAGAACCGAAGAGCCGGAGCGCCCGGAGAATCCCCACCGGGCGCTCCGGCGCGTCCGCCGTCCGCCGTCAGCGGTCAGCGGTCAGCCGTCCGCCGGGGGCCGTCAGCCGTCAACCGTCCGCCGGGGGCCGGTGCGCCGTCGAGCCGCCCAGCCAGGCCCGGGCCCGGCGCCGCTCGTAGGCGATCCGGCCGGTGGCGTCCGGCGGCAGCCGGGAGAGGACGGCGGCGGCGGCCTCGTGGCGCCCGGCCCGGGCGTACGCCCCGGCGAGGCGGCCGGCGACCAGGGCGTGGTCGTGCGGGTGGGCGGCCTGGTCCAGGCGCCCCAGGGCGGCGCCCAGGTGGGCCACCGCCGCGTGCGCGTGGGCGGTGCGGCCGGTGCGGACGGCGAGGTCCCGGTGGCAGGTGCCGTGGGCGACGCCCAGCACCAGGGCCGCTCGGGCGGCCCCGGGCACCGGCTCGCCGGCCCGCAGGGCGGCCTCGGTCAGCCGTTCGGCGTCCGCCATCGCCCGCCACGTCTCGGGCGCCGCGCCGGCCAGCGCGTGGGCGTGCGCCTGGGCGAGGGCGGCCCAGGCCCGCAGGCCGGGCAGGGTGCGGGCGGTGGCGTGGGCGGCCTCGGCCAGGGCGAGCGCGGTGGCCGGGTCGCCGCTCCACCAGTGCAGGGTGCTCTGCCGGGCGAGCAGGGCGGCCGCGGTCGGCTGGTCGTCGGCGGCGCGGGCCCATTCCAGTCCGGCCGCGTACCAGCCGAGCGCGCGGGTGCGGCGGTCCCCCTCGAAGTGGGCCCAGCCCGCGAGTTCGGCGTAGCGGGCGGCGAGCGAGCGGACGGCGGGGGCGGTTTCGCGCGGGGCGGCGTGCTGCCAGGCGGCCAGGGTGCGGGCGTGGTGTTCGAGGACGGTGGCCAGCTGTTCGCCGCCGGTGTGGGCGGCGGCCGCGCGGTAGACGTCGAGCAGGTGGCCGAGCACGGCGAAGGTGGCGGCGTCCGGTCGGCCCGTCGGGGGCCCTGTGCCGCTCTCGCCGAGGGGCGGCAGGGCGGGGGCGGCGAGTTCGCCGAGGTGCTCCCGTTCCTGCCGGACGGGCTGCCACAGGGCGGCCAACTCGCCTCCGGTGAGCAGGAGTTCGTCGGCCCGGGCGGGGAGCCCCGGCGGTGGCCAGCGGCGGGCGTTCTCCACTCGGCTGATCAGTGAGTTGTGGTAGCCGAGCAGGCGGCCGAGTTCGGCCTGGCTGAGTCCGCGGGCCTCGCGCCAGTGGCGCAGCCGGTGGCCGAAGCGCAGGCGCGCGGACGCGGGGGCGGGGAGGGGTGGCAAGGGGTCTCCCGGGGGGTGGGGGAGCGCTCGTGGGGGAGCGCCATGCCCAGGTATCCCCCTTGACGTGCCATTGTCAAACTGTGGTTCGTGTCCGGCGAACGGCACCGGGCCCGGGAGCCTCCGCAACGGCTCCCGGGCCCGGCACTGTCGCGCGGCGCGGACGGGTCAGGACCCCGCCGCCACCGCGGCCCGCCGCCGTCGGCCCACCACGGCCGAGGCCGCGAGCACGATCGCCGCGGCGACCAGCGACAGGTACATCTGCTTGCGCCCGTCGGCGTCGGTGAACATGTACGCCACCACGAACCCGATCATGCCGATGGCCGTCCAGGTCAGGTAGGGGTACAGCCACATGCGGACGGTCAGCCGCTCGGGAGCCTCCCGCTCGATGATCCGGCGCATCCGCAGCTGGGAGAAGCAGATCACCAGCCAGACGAACAGCGCAACCGCGCCGGAGGAGTTGAGCAGGAACGCGAACACCGTGTCCGGCGAGGTGTAGTTGAAGAACACCGCGACGAAGCCGAAGACCACCGAGGACAGGATGGCCACCCGCGGCACGCCCCGCTTGGTCACGGTCGCGAAGGCCTTGGGCGCGTCCCCGCGCTGGCCGAGCGAGAAGGCCATCCGGGAGGCCGTGTACATCCCGGAGTTGAGGCAGGACAGCACGGCCGTCAGCACGATCACGTTCATCACCTGGCCGGCGCCCGGGATGCCCACGTGCTCCAGCACCGCCACGTACGGGCTGCCCTTGACGGCGTCCGAGTCCCACGGCAGCAGGGTGACCACGAGCAGGATCGAGCCCAGGTAGAAGATCCCGATGCGCCAGATCACGCTGTTGGTGGCCTTGCTGACCGCGCGCTCCGGGTCCTCCGACTCGCCCGCGGCCAGGGTGACGATCTCGCTGCCCATGAAGGCGAAGACCACCGTGAGCATGCCGGTGAACACCGCGCCCACGCCGTGCGGCAGGAAGCCGCCGTGGCCGGTCAGATTGCTGGTGCCGACCGCGTGGGTGCCGGGCAGCACGCCGAAGACGGCGAGCGTGGAGATCACCAGGAACGCGGCGATCGCCACCACCTTGATCCCGGCGAACCAGAACTC
This sequence comes from Kitasatospora sp. NPDC058478, assembly GCF_042720345.1. NCBI lineage: Bacteria > Bacillati > Actinomycetota > Actinomycetes > Kitasatosporales > Streptomycetaceae > Kitasatospora > Kitasatospora sp. NPDC058478. Next base: position 61,235 of record NZ_JBHXML010000033.1, read on the forward strand.
GAACTCGCCGTAGGAGGCGACCGAGAACAGGTTGGTGGCGGTCAGCACCGCCATCACGAGCAGCGCGAACGCCCACTGCGGCACGCCGGGCATCCAGGCGTTGAGGATCTTCGCGCCGGCGGTGGCCTCCACCGCGAGCACCACGACCCAGAAGAACCAGTAGAGCCAGCCGATGGTGAACCCGGCCCAGCGGCCGAGCGCGCGGTCCGCGTACGCCGAGAACGAGCCGCTCTGCGGGTCGGCCGCCGCCATCTCGCCGAGCATCCGCATCACCAGCACGACCAGCACACCGGCCAGCGTGTAGGAGAGCAGGATGCCCGGCCCGGTGGAGGCGATGCCCGCGCCGGAGCCGACGAACAGGCCGGCGCCGATCACCCCGCCGATGGCGATCATCGACAGGTGGCGGTTCTTGAGCCCCGCCTTCAGATGGCCCTCGCCGCCGTGCCCGGGCGGCCCGGCCTGCTGGGGGACCTGGGCGGCTGCCGCAGGCCTGGTGGTGTCCGCACTCATCAGATGAGCCCTGTGCCTTTCCAGCGCGCGGCGCGACCCTCGGCTCGTTGCGCCGGAGGGTGGGGGACGGACCCGCGCATTGCGGTGCAACCTAACTTCTACGGCCGAGTATCGGAACAGAGCATCCGTAAATGTTCGGTAACCGGACACAAAAAGCCAGGTCAGAGCGGGTGGAAAAGGGGTGCGAAAAGCTCAAATCTGACGCACTGCCAATGCGTCGGCGGCGCTCGGGCCCGATCGGAGCCCTGTCGCGGCTCACGGCCCGCGCAGGTCCAGCACGGTGATCCGCGCCGCGTCCGCGGGCCGGCCGGTCAGCCGCGCCGCCAGGATCCGGGGGATGTCGCCCTCCTGCGAGTACCCGGGAACCACCTCGACCTCCGCCCGCCGCACGCCGGCCTCGCCCCGCACCGCGTACACCACCCGGTACACGGTCCGCTCCGGCGGCGGCGCTGCGCCCTGCCCACGGCTCCGGACGGTCATCGGCATCGACCTCCTCGGCTCATTGTCGGCCCGGTGTGGCCGATCGGGGCAAACCCAGGCACAGTGGGATTCTCGGCACGCTCCGGGAAGGAGCGACCCCATGCAGACCACCTGGAAGGGGACGATCAGCTTCGGGCTGGTCAGCATCCCCGTCCACCTCTACTCGGCCACCCAGGAGCACGACGTCCCGCTGCACCAGGTGCACGCCAAGGACGGCGGACGGGTGCGGATGAAGCGGTACTGCGAGCGGGAGGAGAAGGAAGTCCCGTACGCGGAGATCGCCAAGGGCTACGAGTCCCCCGACGGCCGGACCGTCACGCTCACCGACGAGGACCTCGCCGACCTGCCGCTGCCCAGCAAGAAGATCATCGACGTGCTGGCCTTCGTGGACGCCGGCGAGATCGACCCGCTGATGTTCTCCAAGGCCTACTACGTGGGCGTCGCCGACCAGGCCGCCGCCAAGCCGTACGCCCTGCTGCGCGACGCGCTCACCGCGTCCGGGCAGATCGCCGTCACCAAGATCGCGCTGCGCACCCGGGAATCCCCGGCGGTGCTGCGGGTGCACGACGGCACGCTGGTGCTCCAGACCTGCATCTGGCCCGACGAGGTCCGCCCCGCGGCCGGCATCGCGCCCGAGGGAGACGTCACCGTCCGGCCGCAGGAGCTGAAGATGGCGCGGTCGCTGATGGACACCCTCTCCGAGGACTTCGACCTCGCCCAGTTGCACGACGACTACCAGCAGGCGCTCCAGCAGGTGATCACGGCCCGGTTGGAGGGCGTCGAGCTCCCGCACGAGGAGGAGCCGGGCGAGGCGCCCGACAACGTGATCGACCTGATGGAGGCGCTGCGCAGCAGCCTCAAGCGGGCCAAGGGCGGGCGGGGGCACACCGCGGGGCCCGACGCGGGGCCCGACACGGACGAACCGGAGGACGAGCAGCCCGCGACCCGCAAGCGCGCCCCGGCGAAGAAGCCCACCGCCGGGAAGGCGGCCTCGGCGAAGAGGACTGCCCCGGCGAAGAAGACCGCGACCGCAAAGGCCGCGACCGGAAAGGCCGTGGCGGGAAGGACCGCGACCGGAAAGTCCACGGCTCCGCGCAAGGCCTCCTGAGGCCCGCGGATCCGGCAGCCCCCCGAGAACCGGAGGCGATCCCGATGGACCTGCTGACCTACAAGGAACTCGACACCGACACCGACCCCGAGGCCCCGCCGCAGCGCCGGAGCCCGGCGCAGCGGGCCTGGCACTGGCTGCTGAGCCTCAACCCGACCGCCGTGGTGGTCATGGTCGCGCTCTCGCTCGGCCTGGGCATGGTCGCCGCCCAGGTGAGCTGGCTGCCGATGCTGGTGCTGATGGCCATCGTCTGGGGAGCGACCGTCCTCGCCCTGGTCGGCGTGGTCGCCCGCTGGATGACGCCCGGCCGGGGCAGGCACCGGGTGGCGTCCTGACCCGGCCGGGTCCGAGCCGGGCTCGGTTCGTGCCTGCGGATCCGGGGGTGCTCAGCCGATCCACACCGTGGTGATGTTGCAGAACTCCCGGATCCCGTGCCCGGACAGCTCCCGGCCGAACCCGGAGCGCTTGACGCCGCCGAACGGCAGCGCCGGGTGGGAGGCGGTCATCCCGTTGAAGAACACCCCGCCGGCCTGGATGTCGCGGACGAAGCGCTCCTGCTCGCCCTCGTCCCGGGTCCAGACGTTGGAACTGAGCCCGAACGGCGTGTTGTTGGCGAGCGCCACCGCCTCGTCCAGGTCGGCGACCCGGTAGACCGTGGCGACCGGGCCGAAGGTCTCCTCCTGGTGGATCCGCATGGCCGGGGTGATGCCGGTCAGCACCGTCGGCTCGTAGAAGTAGCCGGTGTCCCAGCCCTCCGGGCGTCCGCCGCCGCACTCGACCCGGGCGCCGTGGGTGCGGGCGTCCTCGACCAGCTCCTCCAGGTCGTCCCGGCCCTGGCGGCTGGCCAGCGGGCCGACGTCGGTCGCCTCCTCCATCGGGTCGCCGACGCGCAGCGCCCGCATCGCCTCGGTGAAGGCGGCGGTGAAGCGGTCGTACACGTCGGTGTGCACGATGAAGCGCTTGGCGGCGATGCAGGACTGCCCGTTGTTCTGCGCCCGGGCCCGGACGGCGGTGCGCACCGCCGCGTCCAGGTCGGCGCTGGGCAGCACCACGAAGGGGTCGCTGCCGCCCAGTTCCAGGACGGCCTTCTTCACCTCGTCGGCGGCGGTGGCGGCGACCGCCCGCCCGGCGGGCTCGCTGCCGGTGAGCGTGACCGCGGCCACCCGGCGGTCCCGGATCACGCCCTCGACCGCGCCCGAGCCGATCAGCAGGGTCTGGAAGCAGCCCTCCGGGAAGCCGGCCCGGCGGAACAGCTCCTCCAGCGCCAGCGCCGTCCGGGGCACGTTGGAGGCGTGCTTGAGCAGGCCGACGTTGCCCGCCATCAGGGCCGGCGCGGCGAACCGGACCACCTGCCAGAACGGGAAGTTCCACGGCATCACGGCCAGCACCGCCCCGAGCGGGCGGTAGCGGACGTAGGCGCGGGCGGCGCCGGAGTCGGCGACGTCGGCCGGGGCCGGGTGCTCGTCGGCGAGCAGTTCCTCGGCGCGGTCGGCGTACCAGCGCATCGCCGTGGCGCACTTGGCGGCCTCGGCCCGGGAGGCGGTGAGCGGCTTGCCCATCTCCTCGGTCATCGTGCGGGCGATCGCCTCCCGGTCCTGGTCCAGCAGGTCGGCGGCCCGGCGCAGCAGGTCGGCGCGGGCGGCGAAGGGGGTGGTGCGGTAGCCGTGGAACGCGGCCTCGGCGCGGGCCAGCCGCTGCTCGATGCCGGCCGCGTCGAGCGGTTCGAAGGTCTCCAGGATCTCGCCGGTCGCGGGGTTGACGCTGGCGATGGGCATGCGGGGCTCCCAGGGGGGTCGGGGTCCGGTGCGTCTGCGCCTCTCACCCTCCCCGACGGCCCGCCCGGGGGCACGCCACCACCGCCCGGCGTGTCCCGCCGGGCGGTGGTGGCGCGGGCACGTCTACTCGGGCAGCGACTCCACCCGGGCCGCCGCCTCGCGGGCCCGGGCGCCGGCCCTGGTCCGCCCGGCCGTCACCAGCCGGCCGGGAAAGCGGTGCAGGTACTCGGCCTCCAGTTGCCCGGTGCGCAGGGTGTGCCGCTTGAGGGCTTCCTCCGAGCCGTACAGGAAGGTCTCGTGGCGCGTGCGGTGCAGCTGTTCCAGCTCGTGCAGGAGCGTGTCGTTGCCCAGGGCGTGCGGGGAGACGCCCGCAGGCCGGATGTGCGGATCCTCGACGTGCCGCATCTGGTACCTCCTCGGCGGAAGCCCCCTCCTCCAGGGTGCCCGCTGCCCCCGGCCGGTGCACCAGTTCGGGTGGCGGGGGGCGCGCCCGTCAGGCCGGTCGTGATCGAACGGATCGTAGGATGAATGCTTCTGGACTCTTCGCTCCCGCCCCCTACAGCTCGGACAGATCCCCCATGCCGCTCCCCAAGGCCGAACTCCACCTCCACATCGAAGGCACCCTGGAGCCCGAACTCGCCTTCGCCCTCGCCGCCCGCAACGCGGTCACGCTGCCCTACGCCGACACCGAGGCGCTGCGGACGGCGTACTCCTTCAGCGACCTGCAGTCCTTCCTGGACCTGTACTACGCGCTGATGGCCGTGCTGCGCACCGAGGAGGACTTCGCCGACCTCGCCGACGCCTACCTCACCCGGGCGGCCGAGGCGGGGGTGCGGCACGCGGAGATCTTCTTCGACCCGCAGGCGCACACCGCGCGCGGCGTGCCGCTCGGCGTGGTGGTCGACGGCCTGACCCGGGCGCTGGCGCGCAGCGAGGAGCGGCACGGGATCAGCACCCAGCTGATCATGTGCTTCCTGCGGGACGAGTCCGCCGAATCCGCGCTGGAGACCTTCGAGGCCGCCCGCCCGTACTTCGACCGGATCGCGGGCATCGGCCTCGACTCGGCCGAGGTCGGCCACCCGCCGGCCAAGTTCCGCGAGGTCTACCGGCGGGCCGCCGAGGCCGGGCTGCGCCGTGTCGCGCACGCGGGCGAGGAGGGCCCGGCGTCCTACATCACCGAGGCGCTGGACGTGCTCGGCGTCGAGCGGATCGACCACGGTCTGCGCTGCCTGGAGGACGGCGAGCTGGTCGCGCGGCTGGTCCGCGAGCAGGTCCCGCTGACGCTCTGCCCGCTCTCCAACGTCCGCCTGCGGTGCATCGACACCCTCGCCGACCACCCGCTGCGCGAGATGCTGGAGGCCGGCCTGCTGGTCACCGTCAACTCGGACGACCCGGCGTACTTCGGCGGCTACGTCGACGACAACTTCCGTGCCGTGCAGCAGGCCCTCGCGCTCGACGAGGAGATCCTGCGCCGGCTCGCCGCGAACTCCTTCCGGGCCTCCTTCATCGATGACGAGCGCCGGGCCGAACTGCTGGCCGAGGTCGAGGAGTTCCGCTTCTAGGCACTGTCCTGGGCGGCGCCTGACGGCCAGCCGCCCGGCCCCGGAGCGTAGGGCCCGGGGCCGGGCGGCCGGGTCTGCCGAACGGTCGGCCGAACGGGGTCAGAGCAGGGTGCTCCAGTAGTACCAGAACCGGTTGAGGACCAGCAGGGCGATCACCGCGTACCAGAGCGCCGGGACGACCCAGTGGTAGCGCGCCGCCTCGCGGACGACCGGGCGCAGGGCGCGGCCGGTGGGGATGATCCCGGAGCGCAGGTTGTGCAGGGTGGTGTACCAGAACAGCGGGATCATCGTGGCCCAGACCACCATGCAGTACGGGCAGAGCGCGCCGATCCGGTAGAGCGCCTGGTACATCAGCCAGGTCACGAAGCCGATGCCGAAGACCGTCCCGGCCTGGAGGCCGAGCCAGAACCAGCGCCGGTACGCCGCCCCGGCGAGCAGCCCGGCGCCGATCGCGATGACGACCCCGAAGCCGACCAGGCCGAGCAGCGAGTTGGGGAAGCCGAAGGCCTCGGCCTGGTCGCTGCGCATGATCGAGCCGCAGCTGATGATCGGGTTGATGTTGCAGGAGGGGACGTACGACGGGTCCTTCAGCAGCCGGATCTTGTCCAGGGTGAGGACCGAGGAGGCGAACAGGCCGACCGCGCCGCCGATCAGCAGCAGCCAGGCGAACGGGCGGCTCGCGCCGTACGTCCGCACGGCGGGGGCGGCGGCCGTCATCCGGTCACCTGCTTGACCATCGCGGTGAACTGCTCGGGCGTGGCGGCCTTGCCGCCGGTGAGGACGTCCAGCTTCTTGCCGTCCAGCTTGACGGTCGGGGTGCCGGTGACGTCGCTCTTGTTGAACTCCTCGTTGACCTTGGCCGCCCACGGCGCGTAGGTGCCGTCCTGGACGGCCTTGACGAAGCCGTCGGTCTTCAGCCCGGGGACCTGGCCGGCCAGGTCGAGGAGGTGGTTGACGTCGCCGAAGCCGTCGGTGCGCTCGTCGGGCTGGTTGGCGTAGAGCACGTCGTGGAACTGCTTGAACTTGTCCACGCCCTCGTTGAGCGCGGCGCCGGCGGCGGCCAGCGCGGTGCGCGAGCCCTTGCCGCCGAGGTTCTTGTCCAGGAACGTCGCCAGGTGGTACTCGATCTTGTACGTGCCGTCGTCGGCGAGCTGCTGGATGGCCTTGCCGGTGGTGGTCTCCAACTGCTCGCAGAACGGGCAGCGGAAGTCCTCGTAGATCTCCAGGGTGTGCGGGGCGTCGGCCTTGCCGTAGGTGATCACGGTGCCGTCCTGGCCGCCCGTGTTGGCGGGGACGGTCAGCGGGCCGCTCGCGGCCGCGTCGGCGGAACCGGAGCCGGAGGAGCCGCCGACGGCGAAGGCCACACCCGCCACGAGGGCGAGCACGGCGGCGGAGGCGCCGCCGACCACGACCCGGCGGCGGATCCGGTCGGAGCGCTCGGCCTGGGCGCGGGCGGCGCGCATACGGTCGGTGGCGTTGGTCTTGGCGGCGGCCTTGCGGGTGTTGCTCATGAGGTGTCGTCCTGTGCTCTCGGGCGTGCGGGGGTGCGGGCGCGCGGGGCGCGCGGCGAGAGGACCGGCCGGGCGCGGCGCCGAGCGGCGCGCGCCTGTCAGCAGGCCAGGGCGAGCGCCGGCGGACCGCGCCGGACGGTCGGGCGGACGACGACGTCCTCGGCCGGGACCAGGGCCCGGCTGGCCCGGGGGAACGGCACCCGCGCCACCGGACGGGCCGGGACGGGCGCGGCGAGCAGCCGCAGCCAGCGGGCGGCGGCCGGCAGGTGCCGGTGCAGGAAGTCGCCCAGCATCCGGACGGTGCGGGCGAGGCCGGCCAGCGCGGCGTCCGCGCGGCGCAGCCAGAACGCGCCGGCCAGCGCGATCGCGGCGTGCAGCAGCAGGAGCAGCAGGACGCCGATCTGCTGGGAGACGCCGTGGCCGAGCAGGAACCCGCCCAGCGAACCGCCGCCGCACAGCAGCGGCTGGAAGCCGCGCGCGGAGCCGGGCGGCAGGGACGGGCAGGCGGTCTGCGCGAAGTCGAACAGTGCGCTGACGCCCAGCTCCAGCGGCAGGAACACCGCCGCGACCGCCGGGTAGCCGCGCTCGCGGCCGGCCAGCGCGTACGCCACCGCGAACACGGCGACGCAGGCCAGGGCCATCGGGCCGGCCGGCAGCGCGCGGCCGGTGACCAGCACCTGGCCGAGCCCGGCGAGCAGCACGACCAGCGCGGCGAAGACCGCCGCGCGGAGCGTCCTGGTGACCGGGCCGATGTCCATGGCATCCGAGTCTGCCACAGGTTGAAAGCGAAACGGTCGGGCCGGAGGTCCGCTGTGAAGAGCCTCACCACCGGCGCTGAGCTGGGCTTATGCGGCTCTTACGCGGGTCGGGCCGCCGGGCTCACCGGGACCTGCCAGCCGTGCTCATCCGGGCCTGCCGGCTGCGCTCACCCGCGTCTGACCGCCGCGCCGACCCGTTCCTCGACCAGTTCCCGGAAGTGCTCCAGGTCGTCCCGTACGGTCCGCTCGATCGCCCCGGCCAGGGCGAAGCCGCGCGGCCCGCCGAACGCCTCGTGCATCGCCTCCGGGTCGTACTCCACCCGGATCTGCAGCCGGGTGTGCCGGGCGTCCAGCGGCAGCAGCGCGAACGCGCCGTGCAGCCGCGGTTCGTCGAGCGTCCGCCAGGACATCACCCGGCCCCGGCCGCGGTCGGTGATCTCGGTGTCCACCGCCCGCTCGGCGCCGTCGACCTCCACCCCGAGGTGCGCCAGGTTCCGTCCGTGCGGGTGGGCGCTGCGGACGCCGTCGACGAACTGCGGGTACTCGTGCACCCGGTGCAGCTGCTCCCAGGCGACGAGGACGGGGACGGCGAGGTCGATCTGTTCCTCAAGGATGCTCATCACGGTGCTCCGTGGCGGGGGCGCAGGGGGGCGCTGGGTACGGCGCGCAGTTCCAGCCTGCGCCCCGCGCGGGAGCCGGGCAAAGGCGCGCCCCCGGGCGGGCGGCCGCCGCGGGGCTGCGGGAGACTGGGCGCATGCCGGAGCTGCCCGAGGTCGAGGCGCTGAGCGACTTCCTGTCCGAGCGGCTGACCGGGCGCGTCATCGCCCGGGTGCAGCCGGTCGCGATCAGCGCGCTGAAGACGTACGACCCGCCGGTCACCGCGCTGGAGGGGCGGACCGTCGGCCCGGTGACCCGGCGCGGCAAGTTCCTCGACATCGAGGCCGGCGGCCTGCACCTGGTGGTCCACCTGGCCCGGGCCGGCTGGCTGCGCTGGAAGGACGGCCTGCCCGCAGAACCGCCGCGCCCGAGCCCGAGGAACCCGCTGGCGCTGCGGCTGCGCCTGGCCGGGGAGGCCGGCGACGGCTTCGACCTGACCGAGGCGGGGACGAAGAAGGGCCTCGCGGTCTACGTGGTGAAGGACCCGGCCGAGGTGCCCGGGGTGGCCCGGCTCGGCCCCGACCCGCTGGACCCGGCGTTCACCCTGGCGGACTTCGCCGCCCTGTTGAGCGGCGACCGGCGCCGGCTCAAGGGCGTGCTGCGGGACCAGGGCGTGCTGGCCGGGGTGGGCAACGCCTACTCGGACGAGGTGCTGCACGCGGCCCGGATGTCCCCGTACAAGCCGGCGTCCAGCCTGACCGAGGAGGAGACGGCGCGGCTCTACGAGGCGCTCGGCGCCACGCTGCGCGGCGCGGTGGAGCGCTCGCGGGGGCTGGCGGCGGGGGAGCTCAAGGCGGAGAAGAAGTTGGGGCTGCGGGTGCACGGCCGGACCGGCCTGCCCTGCCCGGTCTGCGGGGACACCGTGCGCGAGGTGTCCTTCGCGGACTCCTCGCTGCAGTACTGCCCGACCTGCCAGACCGGGGGGAAGCCGCTGGCGGACCGGCGGCTGTCGCGGCTGCTGAAGTGAGGGCGCGGGTTGAGGGCCCGGGCGGGGCGGGCCTGGTGCGGCCCGCCCCGCCCGGGGTGGGTTCCTGCGGGGCTCCGGTGGGAGCGGGCCCGGCGCGGGTTCAGCGCTTGACGGCGACGCCGCCCCAGTAGTACGCGGCCTTCGGGTCGGCCGGCGGCTCGCCGTCCGGGCGCCAGGCGAGGACGGGGGAGAGGCCCGGCTCGACCAGGTCCCAGCCGTCGAAGAAGCGCAGGACGTCGTCGTGGGTGCGCGGGACGAGGGTCATGCCGCCGGCCCGGGCGGCCTCGGTGACCTTGCCGACCGCCTCCGGGTCGAAGTCCTGGGTGGGGGTGGTGAGGGCGATGCAGCTGCCGGCGGGCAGGGCGTCGCGCAGGGCGGCGACCCGGCCCCACGGGTCGTCCTCGTCGGCGATGAGCATCAGCACGGCGATCATCAGCAGGCCGACCGGCTGGGTGAGGTCCAGCGTGGCGGTGAGCGCCGGGTCGGTGAACAGTTCCTCGGGCTTGCGCAGGTCGGCGTGGATGTAGGTGGTCCGGCTGGCCGGGCTGGACACCATCAGGGCGCGGGCGTGGGCGAGCACGATCGGGTCGTTGTCGACGTAGACCACCCGGGTGCCGGGGCTGACCGCCTCGGCGATCTCATGGGTGTTGGGCGACGTGGGGATGCCGGTGCCGAGGTCGAGGAACTGGCGGATGCCGTGTTCCCGGGCGAGGTGGCGGACGGCCCGGCCCTGGAAGGCGCGGTTCGCCTTGGCCATCTGCTTGACGCTCGGCACGGCCTCCTCGATGGCCTGCCCCATGGCGCGGTCCGGCGGGAAGTTGGTCTTGCCGCCCAGCCAGTAGTCGTACACGCGCGCCGAGTGGGGGGCGGTGGTGTCGACGCCGAACCGTTCCCACTGGCTCAGCTCGGCGGGGTCGTCGTCGGGCCGGTCCTGGTCCGGGATGTCCTGACTTGTCGTCATGGCCACGTCCTCTGATGGCAGATCATCACACTGGGGAAGGCACAGCGTAGCGGTCCGGAGGGGAGGCCGGGCGTCCGGTCGGGGAAGTGCTGGGGGAGCCGGGGGAGGGCGGGGTGTGCTTGCGCCGTCGGAGTGGTGATCGGGCCCGTCTGAGGCGCCATCGGGGAGCGGCGGCGGCACACGGGGGAAGCATTCAGAATGCTGTCAGATCATCAGATTTACTCAGAAATGCCCAAGCGAACGCCCTCGCGGCGACTGCTGCTGGTCGCGGCCGGGATGTCCCTGCTCGGGGCGGCCGGCTGCGGGAGCCCCTGGAGCGGCGCGGACGACGCCGGGGCAGGCGCTACGGCCAGGCCGCCGGGCGCCGTGCCGGAGGCCGCCGGGCCGGCCCCGGGGCCGGAGGCGGCCCAGGCCGCCGCCTCCGCCGCGCCCCCGCAGGCCGCCCCGGCCCCGCCGACACCCGCCGCCGCCCCGCCGCCGATGCCCGCCCGCCGGCGGCTCACGGAGGAGGAGGCCAAGCCGGTCAACCAACTCGACCCGGGCCAACGGGTGGTGGGGCTCACCATCGACGACGGGCCGGATCCCCGGTACACGCCGACCGTCCTGGCGCTGCTCCAGCAGTACGGGATCCGGGCGACCTTCTTCCTGGTCGGCGAGTGCGCCGTCGAGAACACCGGGCTGGTGCGGGAGATCGCGGACCACGGCCACCACATCGGCAACCACACCTGGACCCACCCCGACCTGCGGCACATGTCCGACGAGGCGGTGCGGGACGAGCTGGAGCGCACCTCCGACCTGCTGTACCGGACCACCGGGCGCCAGCCGTCCTGGTTCCGCGCGCCCGGCGGGGACTGGTCGCCGGTCGCGATCAGGGTGACCACCGAACTCGGGATGCGGCCGATGGGCTGGACGGTGGACCCGGAGGACTGGGCCACGCCAGGGACCTCGGTGATCACCGAGCGGATCCTCAAGAACGTCCGGCCCGGGTCGATCGTGCTCAACCACGACGGCGGCGGCGACCGGTCACAGACGGTGGCGGCGCTGAAGGCGTACCTGCCGGTGCTGATCGACCAGGGGTACTCCTTCTCGGCCCCGGCGAACTGAGCGGGGGCGGCGGGTGCGGGTGACGGTTCCCAGCAGAAGTCGCGGCTTTGCCGCTTAAACCACCCGAAAGAGTGGACTGGGAGAACCGTTTCTGCTGATTTTGGGCCTCTAGGGTGATCTCGCATCAATGCATCAGGTACCACTAGGTACCTCCTGAAAGGCCATCAATCATGCGTCTCCGCAACACCGCACTCGCCGTCGCCAGCGCCGTCGCCCTCGTCCTCGCGGTTCCGACCTCCGCCAACGCCGCCGTCGGCGACTTCCTCTACAAGGTCGGCCGTGTCCCCGGCGTGCCGGCCGGGCTCGCCGACCCGGAGAGCCGCGTGTGCATCAACCTGTTCGGGGCCACCGACAAGGACCCGGCCTTCGCGCCGGAGAACCTCACCACCTCGACGGCCACCGTCTTCCTGGACTACGACTGCGACGGCGACGTCTTCTACGTCATGAACCCCGGCAAGAGGCTCGGCGACCGGCTGAAGCTGCGTTCCGTGATCTTCTCCTGAGTGGGGTGGCCCGGGCCGGACGGTCGGCGTAGCGTCGAACTGTCCGGCCCGGTCGCCGGCGCCCCGCCGTGCCCGTGCGCGGCTCGCTGTGCCCCTGGTCGGGCGCCGAAAGCCTGGGCAGAGCGAAGGAGGGCCTGGGATGACCGGCAACGGCTACGCACACCCCGAGGCGCTGGTCCGCACCGAGTGGCTGGCCCGCCACCTGGACGACGGGACGATCCGGGTCGTCGAGGTGGACGAGGACACCACCGCCTACGACCGGGACCACATCCCCGGCGCGATCGGCTGGAACTGGACCACCGACCTGCACAGCCGGGTCGGCCGCGACTACGCCGACCGGGAGGGCGTCCAACACCTGCTGCGGGCGGCCGGAGTGGAGGACGACACCACCGTGGTGCTCTACGGGGGCAACAACAACTGGTTCGCCGCGTACGCCTACTGGCTGCTGCGGCTGCGCGGCTTCGGGCCCGTGCGGCTGCTGGACGGCGGGCGCAAGAAGTGGGAGCTGGAGGGGCGCGGGCTCACCGAAGAGGTGATGGACTACCAGCACACCGCCTACCGGCTGACCGGGCCCGAGCGCCCGGAGCTGCGGGCGCTGCGGGACGAAGTGCTCGGCAAGGCCGAGCTGTTCGCCAAGCCCGGCTCGGACGCGGTGCTGGTCGACGTCCGCTCGCCCGCCGAGTACCGGGGCGAGCTGATCGCGCCGCCGCACCTGCCGCAGGAGCAGGCGCAGGTGCCCGGGCACATCCCCGGCGCGGTCAACGTCCCCTGGTCGCAGGCGGCCAACGACGACGGGTCGTTCCGCTCGGCGGAGGAACTGCGGGCGCTGTACGGGGGGAAGGGCGTGGAGCCGGAGCGCGAGGTGATCGCGTACTGCCGGATCGGCGAACGGTCGGCGCACACCTGGTTCGCGCTCACCGAGCTGCTGGGGTACCCGCACGTGAAGAACTACGACGGCTCGTGGACGGAGTACGGCTCGCTGGTGCGGGCGCCGGTGACGCTCGGCGGGTGAGGGGGCGGGAGGCGAGGGGGGCGGGGGCCGGGGCGTGAGGGGCGGGTGGGGCACAGGGGGTCCCCGGGGTGTGTGGCGGTGTCGCGGCGGCGCCATGTCGGCCTGTTTCTTTTCATGAACATCTCACAATTGGGGAGTGGACCGGGAGCCACCGGGACATGGATCGATCCGACCCATCGTCCCAGTGACCCTGGAGGACCACGTGCGCAAGAGGCTGATCGTCTCTGCTGCCAGCGCCCTGAGCCTGTTCCTGGCCGTCCCCGCCTCGGCGGCCGACTTCCAACCCGGCGCGGCCGGCATCGGAGACCCGTACTACCCGACCTACGGGAACGGCGGGTACCGCGTCTCGCACTACGACATCCGGCTGAAATACCAGCCCGCCACCGACGAACTGGAGGGCACCACCACCATCCTCGCCACGGCGACCGAGAACCTCTCCCGCTTCAACCTCGACTTCGCGCTGAACGTCCAGGAGGTCCGGGTCAACGGACGTCCGGCGACCTTCGCCACCAGCGGGGAGCAGGAGCTGGAGGTCACGCCCGCCCGGCCGCTCGCCAAGGGCAGCCAGGCCACCGTGGTGGTCCGCTACAAGGGCGTCCCGTCCACCGTGAAGAAGTACGGCTTCACCGCCTGGCTGCGCACGCCGGACGGCGCGGTGGCCGCCGGTGAGCCCGAGTCGGCGTGGTGGTGGTTCCCGAGCAACGACCACCCGAGCGACAAGGCCACCTTCGACGTCTCGGTCCAGGTGCCGGACGGCAACCAGGTGATCAGCAACGGCATCCTGGCCGGCGCCGTCTCCCAGGCCGGCTGGACCCGCTACAGCTGGCGCGAGAACAAGCCGCAGGCGACCTACCTGGCCACCCTCGCGGTCGGCAAGTTCGACGTCACCACCGACAGCACACCGAGCGGGCTGCCCGTCTACAACGCGTACAGCAAGGACCTCGGCGAGAACACCGACGCGGCCAAGGCCAGCGTCGAGCGCACCGGCGAGATCGTCGACTGGCTGAGCGGCTACTTCGGCGACTACCCGTTCAGCTCGGTCGGCGGCTACGTGCCCAACGTCAAGACCGGCTTCGCCCTGGAGACCCAGACCCGGGTCTTCTACAGCCCCCGGCAGTTCGCGCGCGGCTCCAACACCTCCGTCGTCGTGCACGAGCTGGCCCACCAGTGGTACGGCGACAGCGTCTCGGTCTCGCACTGGAGCGACATCTGGCTGAACGAGGGCTTCGCCCGGTACTCGCAGTTCCTCTGGTCCGAGCACGAGAACGAGGGCACGGCGCAGGAAATCGCCGACTACGTCTACGCCTCGCACCCGGCCGACGACCCCTTCTGGACCGTCAGGCCGGGCGACCCGGGCGCCGCCAACCAGTTCGCGAACGCCGTCTACGACCGGGGCGCGGTGGCCATCCAGGCGCTGCGCAATGCCGTCGGGGACGACAAGTTCTTCCAGATCCTGAAGGGCTGGCCCACCGAGCGCCGCTACGGCAACGCCTCCGTCCCGGAGTTCCAGGCGTACGCCGAGAAGGTCTCCGGGAAGAAGCTCGGGGACCTCTTCGCCACCTGGCTGTTCACGGCCTCGAAGCCGGCCGTCGGGCCGGCGCCGGCCGCAGCGGCGGCCTCGCTCGCGCCGGGTGCGGGCGCGGGACAGGCCGACGGGCAGCTGCCGGCGGAGCCGAAGTCCTGGAAGAAGATCCAGGAGACCAACTCGCTGCACGACGAGGAGCGTTGAGGTCTGGGTGCGTTGAGCCCCCGGATGTGACCTGGTGATCTGGTGACCTGGTGACGGGCGTGGTCCGGTCGGCCGCTTGAGGAAGCGGGCGGTCGATCGGGCTTCGCCGCTCCGAGGCCGTCCGTCGCCAGCAGTTCGGTGAGGCGGCGGACGGCGAAGGGTATGAGCTCCCGGACCGGGATCAGCCGGCAGGGCGCGTTGCCGACCAGCACCTCGCGGATGCCCGCCCGCTCCTCGAACTCCTTTCCCACGAGCGGGAAGTGGGTGTCGTTGTCGTCGCCCACGTCGGGCGCCTCGATCCAGACCCGCTCGCCCTGGATCGCCATCGGGAAGCGCCGGAGCTTGAGGCGGCGGTTGGGCGCGAAGGTCTCGGCGTAGTGCAGGAAGGTGTTGCGGTTGTGCCCGACACCGATCAGCAGCACGTACCCGCCGAGGTCGTGCAGCGCGCCGAAGGGCGACTCGCGGCCGACCGCGAAGCCCAGCGAGCGGCGGGCGGTGACCTCGCGGGCGTGCGCCCCGACCGCGGCGACCGAGGCCTGCGGATGCGTGCTGCGCAGGCTCTCCGGCAGCGCGCGCAGCGCCTCCGGCACGGCGCCCATCGGGGAGGGGAGCCCGGGGTGGAACAGCGGGACGGCGGCGCGCCGTTCGGCGACCTCGGGGCTCGGCAGGCCGGCGTGCTCCGGTGCCGGGTCCCGGACGACGGCGGTGGTGAAGGTGGGCACCGCGACCGTGCCGCCGGGCCCGACCGCCTCGCGCAGGCTGGCCACCACGGCCGCGGCGCCGCCGTCGACCCGGCCGAGGCTGGAGAGCGAGGAGTGCACGATCATCGCCATGCCCTCGCGGACGCCCACCCGCCGCCAGCCGTCGACGAGATCGGCGGTGCTGAGCGGTGCGTCGAGCGGGGTGGTGCGCGGGCCGGCGCTGTGCGCGGTGGTGCGGTGCGCGGTCATGGTGCCCCCTGGCGGTGCTGTGCAGGTGCTGGTGGGATCGTTCGGGGCCGACCATAGCGCGTGACACTGACAACCGGTCAGGACGGGCTGGCCGTCCGGCAGTCCGTCCTGACCGGTCGTGCTGTGCAGGGTCGGCGGCCGTTCAGGGCCTCGACCCCGTCGCTTCGGCCAGCACCCGGGCCTCCTGCTCGGGCGTGAAGCCGTGGCCGAGGGGCGGTTCGCCGCGCTCGCGGTCCCAGGCGAGCACGTCGGCGGCGGTGACCGCGAGCGGGGTCGCCGGCAGCCCGGCCGCCCTGGCCCGGGCGGCGCTGCGCTGCTGTCCGGGCCAGAGCGGCGCGGCCCGGACCAGCGGGAAGAACGGCGGCGGCGCGCTCTCCGGCGGCACCGGGACGACCTCCACCTCGGCGCCCGCGACCTCGGCACAGGTGGCGATCAGCCCGCCCAGCGTGGTCGGCTCGGCCGGGCCGACGGCGTGGAAGGCGCCCGCCCGGCCGTCCTGGAGCAGCCGGACCACCAGCCGGGCCAGGTCGCGCACGTCGACCACCTGGACGGGCTGCTCCGGCCGCCCCGGCAGCGCGATCCGCCCGCCCCGGGCGGCCCGGCGCGCCCAGTAGGTGAGCCCGCGCTGCTCGTCGTGGGGGCCGGCCACCTTTCCGGGGCGCACGATCGTCGCCCGGTCTCCGTAGCGGGCGGTGACGTCGTCCTCGCAGGCGACCTTGAGCCGGCCGTACGTCTCCTCGGTGAGCTGCTCGGCGTCGCGCAGGGGTGCGCGGCGCGGGGCGGACTCGTCCGAGCCGGGGGCGAGGCCGGCGCGCTCGTACACCGCGTGGCTGGAGATGAACAGGTAGCGGCCGACCCGGTCGCCGAGTGCGTCCATGGCCTGGCCGACCTGGCGGGGGCGGTAGCCGCTGACGTCCACCACCGCGTCCCAGCGGCCGCGCAGGGCGGTGTAGTCGCCGGTGTCGCGGTCGCCGATCAGGTGGGCGGCGGCGGGGAAGAGACCGGGGTTGGTCCGGCCGCGGGTGAACAGGGCGACCTCGGCGCCGCCGCGCAGGGCGTCGTCGGCGATTGCGCGGCCGACGAAGGAGGTGCCGCCGAGGAGGAGGATCCGCATGGGCCCAGCGTAGCGGCGGGGCCAACGGGCCCGGGGGGAGCGGCGGGTGGCGGGGAGGCGCCGGAGGGCGCCGCGTGGTGCGCGGTGCCCTCCGGTCTCGGGACAGGCCTAGGTTGCTCCGAGGGTGCGGGCCTCGGTGAGGATCAACTCCTCGATCCCGTACAGGAAGCGCTCCATCGCCGGACGCGGGAGCACCGCGGGGTCGGCCGTCATGGTCAGGCTCAGTGCGCCCGGGGACTGCAGTGCGTCCAGGGCGTAGGTCAGGCCGGGGCGGGGCTCGAACTCCACCGGCCAGGTCAGGGTGGTCTCCTCGCCCGTCCCGGTGTCGGGGGAGGCGGTGACCAGCTCGCGGGTGTCGTTGAAGATGCAGGACCGGTCCGCGAGCGGGACGCCCTCGGCGGCGAGCCGCCCGATCTCGGCCTGCAGTCGCAGCTTGTCGTAGTAGGCGTGGCGGTAGGCGCCGATCGCGGCGGCGTTCGTGCGCCGGACGACGTCCCTGAACTCGGCGGTGGCGTCCGGGAGGTGGAACAGCCCGTCGCCCGCGACCACGCTCACCGCGTTGGTCAGTTCGGGCAGGAAGCGGTTGTTCACCACGACGTTCAGCACCGCCTCCGTCGAGCCCGACAGCCGGGCCGTCATCGCCGCCGTCGCCGCCAGCAGCACCGAGGAGGACGTCACCCGGTGGGCGGCCGCCACCTGGTCCACCGCGCGGGGCAGCGCGGGCGAGCGCAGGACGGCGTTCGGGAACCTGGCGCCCGGCGTGGCCGGCTCGCCGGGCGGGGGGAACAGCCGGGCCGGGGCCAGCCGGAGCTTGCGCAGGAACTGTTTGCGGGCGCCCTCGTCCCGCCGCCGACCGCGCTCGGAGGCCTGGAACTCCGCCTCCTCCAGCGGCTGTTGGGCGGGCTCGCGGATCTTGGCCAGCTCGGCCGGCGCGGTGCCCTGGCAGAGCGCGGTCAGGTCGGCCACCAGGCGGTTCATCCCCGTGCCGTCCACCGCGGTGTGCGAGAGCACCAGGCTCACGTACCGGGCCGACCCGCCCGCCTCCACCACGCCGACCCGGATCGGCCACTGGGTGGCGGTGTCGAACGGCAGTGCCGCCAGCTCCTCGTGCAGCCGCGCGCCCGCCTCGACCGGATCGGCCGGCTCCGCGCAGTGCCGCACCTCCACCTCCAACCGGCCCTCGGCGTCGACCACTTGGTGTAACCGGCCGGCCTCGCCCGGCACCAGGCGGGTGTGCAGCGAGTCGTGCAGGTGGAGCAGCCCCTCCAGGCCGGCGAGCAGGGCGGGCAGCGGCAGCCCGGGGTCGAGCGGCGCCGCCGCGGCGATGTTGTAGCGCGGCGCGTCGGCCGGGGTGAGCCGGCTCAGGACGTCCCAGATGGCCTGTTGGCCCCAGGTGGCAGGGCCGGACCCGGCCCGGCCGGACGAGAAGGCGATCTCCAGCAGTTGACGAGTGGTCACCGTGTGGCTCTCCGATGTGGCGGTGGATCGTGACGTCGTGCCGGTGCGTTGGGAGCGCGGATGCTGCTGGGGAGAGTGTGGCGCACCGCCCGCCCGCCGTCGAGGTCCGAGGTTCGGGGCCCGGCGGGTGTGCGGCCGGGGCTTCCGCATCTATCTCGACGTGAAGTATCTTGATGTCGAGATTGATGTCGATCATGCAACGGGGGCCTGCCATGCGGGGGAACGGACTGATGGCGCAGCTGCGGAAGCCGCCGGGCGGGCGCGACGCGCGGATCATGCTGCTGGCGCAGTGCGTCGACCGGACCGGGAGCGGGGTGTGGGCGGCGGCCTCGGTGCTGTACTTCACCTACGTGTGCGGGATGGACGCCCGGCAGCTCGGCGTGCTGCTGGGCGTGGGCGCGGCGGCGGGGATCGCCGGGTCCCCGCTCGCCGGGCGGGCGGCCGAACGGCTGCCGGTGCGGTGGCTGCTGATCGGGTGCCACCTGCTGCGGATCGGAACGATGGGCCTGCTGCTGGTCGTCGACGACTTCGCCACGCTGCTCCCCGCCGTCGCCCTGACCTGTCTGGCCGAACGCGCGGCCAAGACCCTGGAGATGCTGTTCGCCACCCGGATCGCGGGCGAGCGGCGCGGCACGTACCAGGCGCTGTTCCGCAGCGTGGCCAACGCCGGGTACGCGCTCGGCGCGGGCATCGCGGCGATCGGCCTGGCGATGGGCACCACGAACGCCTACCGCGCGCTGATCGTGGCCAACGCACTCTCCTTCGCCCTCGCCGCCGTCCTGGTCTGGCGCACCCGGGAGCCGGCCGGGCGCGGCCTGGTCGCCGCGGCCTCCGAGGAGGAACCCGCCGCCGCGGCAGCCGCTCCGAGCCCCTGGCGCGACCGGGGCTACCTGCTGTTCGTTGCGCTGGACATGCCGCTGAACCTGGACGACTCGATCCTCAACGTCGGCCTGCCGCTCTGGCTCGTCCACCACACCGGCGCGCCGCACGCCGTCGTCCCGGTCTTCCTGATCCTCAACACGGTGCTCGTGGTGCTCCTGCAACTGCGCGTCTCGGCGCGGGCGCAGGGCCCGCGCGGGGCGGCCGCGGCGGTGGGCTGGTACGGCCTGACGCTGCTCGGCTGCTGCCTGCTGACCGCGCTCGCCACCGGCGGCGGGCCGTGGGCGGCCTCGCTCGCGCTGCTGGCCGCGGCGATGCTCGTCACGCTGGCGGAGCTGATGCGCTCGGTGAGTTCCTGGGAGCTGGCGGTCGTCCTGGCGCCCCCAGGGGCCCAGGCCTCCTACCTGGGGGTGGCCGGGATGGCCCAGTCGGTGCAGAAGTCGGTGGGCCCGCTGCTGCTCACCGGCGTGGTGATGACGGCCGGTCCGGCCGGCTGGCTGGCCCTCGGCGCGGCGACCGTCGGCCTCGGCGCGCTCCAGCGCCGGGCCAGCCTGCGCCGGCTGGCGGCCCTGGCCGGCCCGGCGGCCGAGCCGTCGCCGCGGGTGGGGGCGGCGGTCGGCTGATCCGGCGCGTCGCGGCCGACGGGCGCCCGCCGGGCCCGGAGCGGACGGCGGAGGGGGCGTCAGGGCCCCGCGACGTACCGGGGGCGGGACGGCTCGTCAGATCGACTGGCGGGCCGTTTCCGCCGGCCCGGGCCGGGTGGCGGTGACGACGTGGTAGTCGAGGAGGCCGCTGCGCCAGGCGGGGAGGAAGTTGCGGCTCCAGTGACCGGGAGGGACGGCGTCGGTGAGGTAGCGGTCGAGGCCGGGCCAGACGGCGTCGCCGATGGACTCGGTGGTGATGGTGGTGAAGCCGGCCGCGGTGAGGTCGCTGGTGAAGGCGGCGAGGGGGTGGGGGACGTCGAGGCCGTCGGCGAAGCTGGCGAGGAGGATGCTCAGGCGCTCGGTGATGTCCGGTCCGGCGGCGGCGAAGAAGGTGGTCACGACGAGCCGGCCGCCCGGGCGTAGGACGCGGGCGGTCTCGCGGGCGAAGCCGGTGAGTTCGCGGAAGTGCTGGGCGGCCTCGACCGAGTAGACGCCGTCCAGGGAGCCGTCGGCGAAGGGGAGTTGGTTGGCCGATCCGAAGGTGTAGGCCAGCCGATCGGGGTAGGTGGCCAGGGCTTTGGCGTTGACGGCGCGGGCGCGCTCGATCTGGTCGGGGTGGATGTCGACGCCGGTCACGCCCCCGAACCGGAACTCGCGCAGGGCGAGCGCCGCGCCGAGTCCGCGCCCGCAGCCGACCTCGGCCAGCCGCAGCCGCTCACGTGGCTCCGCGAACTCCCGCAGGACCCGGCGGTAGAGCTGCTCCTGGCTGTGGACCCGGTCCTCGGTCGTCGGGGCGGTGAGGTCCATGTCCTGCCAGTAGCCGAAGTTGATGAATCCACCGGCGAAGCTCGCGGCCTGGGACAGATCGCCGGCACCGTAGGTCCGGCGTACGGGGGCGGGGATGTGGTCGTGGCTCATGATGGTCGGTCTCCCGGTGTGTGATGTACCCGGTCTCGGCGGTGGAGTGACGACCCCGGACCGGGGGCGCTGAACGTGCTGCGTGACGATGTGGCGGCGCTGTGACCGGCACCGCGGTGCTCGGCGCCCGTCGGGCGCGCCGAGGTACGTACCCAAACCGGTGGTGATCCGAACACGGTACGTGATGGACCCCGGTCCGGGGCGGGAAAGGGGCGCGGAGGTGGCCCGGGGGGCTCAGAACACCGCCGCACTACCGGGGGCGGCTACCGGGCGCGGACGGCCGGTTCGCTACAGTCCGCGAGGATTCCCGAGGGTTTGAGGAGAGCGACACCGTGAACATCCCTGACCAGCGCCCCGCACCGCCGCTCAGCGGCGGCGAGCGCGAGATGCTGCGCGGCTTCCTGGACTTCCACCGGGCGACCCTCGCCCTGAAGTGCGAGGGCCTGACCGACGAGCAGCTGCGCCGGCGCTCCAGCCCGCCGTCCACCCTGACCCTGCTCGGGCTGGTCCGGCACATGGCGGAGGTGGAGCGCACCTGGTTCCGCAGGGTGATCGACGGCGAGGACGTCCCGCTGGTCTGGTCGCAGGACGGCGACTTCCAGGCCGCGTACGACGCCACCGGCGCCACCCGGGCCGAGGCCTTCGCCGTCTGGCAGGCCGAGGTCGAACACGCGCGCCGCATCGAGCGCGCCGCCGAGACCCTCGACGTCACCGGGTACCAGGCCCGGTGGGACGCCGACGTGTCGCTGCGGCTGGTGATGCTGCACCTGATCCACGAGTACGCCCGGCACAACGGGCACGCCGACTTCCTGCGGGAGGCGATCGACGGGGTGGTGGGGGCGTAGCCGTGCGCGCCGGGTGCCCGGGGCCGGGGCCTCGGGCACCCCGGAGGGTCACCAGCCGAGCAGGTGGGTGCGGCGGGTGAGGGCGGCGAGGATGGACTCGGCGGCGCCGGCGGGGGTGAGGGAGCTGGTGTCCAGGGTGTGCGGGCCGGGGACGGCGCCCGGAGTGGGCTGGAGGACGACGAGGTGGAGGGCGGCGCCGGTGGTGCGGCTCTCGCGTCGGAAGGTGTCCAGGGTGGGCGGGGCGGCCGGGCACTCGACGATGACCTGGTAGCCGCCGGTCGCGTAGGCGAAGGCGGCCTGCGCGGCGGCGGCGAGGGCGGTGGTGTTCTGCCGCTCGGCCTCGGGGAGGTGCGGCGGGAGCTGGCCGCGCCGGATGACCCGCAGGAAGTCGTGCGCACGCAGGTGGACGCTCGGGTGCAGCTCCTCCGCGAGCCGGCTCGCGACCGGGCTCTGGCCGGCCCCGGCCGGGTCGACGAGGACGAGGACGCCGCCGGCGCCCCGGCCGCCCCCGAGCTCCGGCCCACCTACGGTCGTACGGTTCACAGCTGCTGATCCCTTCGCGGGCCGGGGACGGACGGGTAGCCGGGGCGAGGCGGTCGGAGTGCGGAAGGGCCGGCCGGCCCGGATACGGACAGCCGACCGCCTCGTCCCTACGACTGGTGCTTTCGGGGATCAACCTAGTCCACGCCGGTGCCCCGAGTCGTCCCCACTCCTGCTCCGGACGCCTCAGCGGTCCTCGACGCGCAGCACGATCGGGTTGGTGAGGGCCGCCATCGGGCCCCAGGGGAGGTCCGGGCCCATCGCGTTGCCCTTGCCGGGCGACCCGTCCGGCTTCGGGTGGCGGACCTCGGCCCGGACGTAGGCGGCGAGCGAGGCGGTGGTGCGCCAGACCACCGTGCCGGAGCCGTCGGCGGGCAGTGACTCCTGGTGCAGCTGGCCCTCGTCGGTGAGGAGGCGGACCGTCCCGCCGGGGACGCCGGAGACGGTGAGCCGGACGTCCAGCGGGGCGTCCGCCGGGACGGCCAGCTCCTCGCCGATGCCGGCCCGGCGGCCGTGCCCGGTGACGGTGAACTCCAGCTGGACGGCCGCGGATTCGGCGAGCCAGCTGCGCCCGTCGCGCAGCCCGTCGAGGATCGCGTCCCGGGTGAGGTCCTCGGCCAGGACGACGTTGTGCGGGGAGCCGATGACCTGCGGGGCGCTGTGCGCGTCGCTGTTGCCCAGGGCGGGCAGCCAGGAACGGCCCTCGCGCAGGGCGACGGCGAGCCGGCCGTCCCAGGTGTCGACCGCGGACTCGTCGTCGTACGTCCAGGGCCCGTTCCACACCTCGACGCCGTCGGCCTGCTCGTAGCCGAACTTCCACTGGCAGGCGACGTACGGGCAGTACGGGTGCGCGGGCACCACCAGGCCGCCGGAGCGGTGGACCTGACGGACGAAGCGCGGGTACTCCTCGTCGCGGGAGCGGTAGCGCCAGTCGACGAACTGGCCCGCTTCGAGGCCGAGGGCCAGCCAGTGGCCGTTGCGGGTGGTGATCTCCTCGCCCGGGATGATCAGCAGGCCGGGGCCGGCCAGCGGGCCCCAGACCGCGTGCGAGGAGCTGGTGTTGTGGTCGGTGGAGACGATGAAGTCCAGGCCGGCCGCGCGGGCGCCGGCGGCCACCTCCTCCGGGAGGCGCCGGCCGTCGGAGTGCACGGTGTGCAGGTGGCAGTCGCCCCGGTACCAGGCGCGGCCGCGGCCGCGGGCCCGCTCGGACGGGTAGTGCGGGGCGAAGGCCGGCCCGGGGGCGCCGAACCGGAGGGTGACCTGCACGTGGTAGTCCAGCCCCTGCGGCGCGATCTGGTAGGGGCCGAGGGCGAGGTGCCAGGTGCCGGGGTTGATCGGGCCGGGGAGGTAGCCGGGGGTCGCGGCGTCGCGGGCGAGGCTGAACTCGGTGCGGAAACCGCCGGACCAGCCGCGGAAGCCGGGGCCGCCGAGGTCGGTGCCGCGTTCGTCGAAGATGCCGATGTCGCAGGAGTTGCCGGGGGTGCCGGCCGGAACGGGGGGCTTGTCGTAGCCGTAGCTGACGGCGATCTCGCGGACGCCGGCGGGGACTTCGACGGAGAGGTAGACGAAGTCGGCGGCGCCGGTGGGGAGGTGGCCGGTGAGGGTGAGGGTCCGTTCGGTGCCGGGGGCGCCGGGGGTGCCCGGGGTGGCGGGGGCGCCGGGTGCGGAGGCGGCGGCGGGGGTGGTCGCGGCGAGGCCGAGGGCGGCGGCGGCTCCTGTGGTGAGGCCGGTGCGGAGGAGGTCGCGGCGGGCGGGGCGTGGGGTGTCGTGGTCGGCGGGCATCGGGTCCTCCGGGTCGGGGCGGGCGGGTCCGTTCGGCTCCTTACCCGTGGCGGTGAATCAGGGGTGAGCCGGGGCCCACGGGCGGGGGGCGGGTCGGTGAAGGGGGTCGACGTCGGCCGGGTCGGCGAGTTGCGGGCGATGACGATTAGTCCGTTCATATTCATAACGAGCGGATCGGGTCATCGCGGAGGAGACGGGTGTGGCACTGAGTCGGCGGGCGCTGCTGGCGGCGGTGGCCGGGAGCACGCTGGCGGGGTGCGGGCCCTCGGGGGGCGGCGGGGCGGCGGCCCCGGAAGCCTCGGAGGCGTCCGCTTCGGCCTCAGAGGCCTCCGGGGCCTCGGCGATATCGGCGGCGACGCCGTCGGAGCCCCCGACGCCCGCCCCGACCGCGCGCCGGGAGCCGACCCGGGCCGAGCTGGTCGCCCGGTACGGCGGCACCGCGCCGAAGGAGTGGGGGATGGAGGTCGCCGGGGTGGTCACCAAGCTGCCCGCCGGCGAGAGCGCGACGGCGCTCACCTTCGACGCCTGTGGCGGCCCCGGCGGGAACGGGTACGACGCCGACCTGATCGACTTCCTGCGGAAACGTTCCGTCCCCGCCACGCTCTTCCTGAACGCCCGCTGGATCGACGCCAACCCGGACGTGTTCGAGAAACTCGCCGCCGATCCGCTCTTCGAGATCGGCAACCACGGCACCGTCCACCGCCCGCTCTCGGTCACCGGCCGCTCCGCCTACGGCATCGCCGGCACCGGTGGCGTCGGCGAGGTGTACGACGAGGTCGCGGGCAACGCGCACAAGCTCGCCGGGCTGCTCGGCCACCCGGTGCGGTTCTTCCGCTCCGGCACCGCGCACTACGACGACGTCGCCGCCCGGGTGGTCGCCGACCTGGGGGAACGCGCCGCGGGCTTCACCGTGAACGGCGACGGCGGGGCGACGCTCAGCGCCGCCGAGGTGCGGCAGGAGATCGCGGCGGCCCCGCCCGGGGCGATCGTGATCTGCCACATGAACCACCCGGGCGGCGGCACCGCCCCCGGGGTGGTGGCGGCGGTGCCGGGGCTGCTGGCGGCGGGGCGGCGCTTCGTCCGGCTGTCGGACGTGCTGCGGTGAGGTGCGGGGGAGCCGCGCTGCGGCGTTAGGCCAGCCGGAGGCCTCCCGGGTGCTCCTCCTCGATGATCCGGACCAGCCAGTCGAACACCGTCGGCCCCTTGCCGGCCTGGGCGGCGGCGAGGTCGGCGCGGACGTGCTCGCGGTTGGCGGGGTGGCAGTGGGCCAGCCGCAGTTCCAGCTGGCGGACCGTCTCCGGGTAGCCGAGGTTGCGCCGGGAGACCGCGTGGTCGCGCCACTCGATCAGGTAGTCGCCGTCCTCGGGGGTGCCGTAGCCGCCGCGCAGGCAGTCGGCGAAGGCGTCGAGGTTCCGGCCGAAGTAGCCGTCGCTGCCGATGGTCTCACCGACCACGTCCCAGAAGTCGTCCAGCGTGTGGATCCGGGTGCCAGCTATCACATAGGTCACGGTCACGGGGTCGAGGATATGCCGAGTGCGGTCGTCGGTGCGCCGGACTACCGGGCGACCGCGATGGCGGTGGCGAGCAGCCCGTCACCGACGGCCCAGCGGCCCTCGAAGCCCTCGATGCGGCGGCCGTTGACGTTCGGGCCGGGGACCAGCAGGCGGGCGGTGAAGGAGCCGTCGGGGGAGAGGACCAGGTCGGCCTCGCTGAAGTCCAGGAACTGCTCGGTGAGCGGGAACCACGCCTTGTACACGGATTCCTTGGCGCTGAACAGGATGCGGTCCCACGGGGTGCCGGGGTGCTCGGCGAGCAGTTCGACGATCCGCTTCCCCTCCGCGGGCAGCGCGATGACGTCCAGGACGTCGTCCGGGAGCGGCAGGGCGGGCTCGGCGTCGATGCCGACCGAGGCGAGGTCGCCGGAGCGGGCGACGGCCGCCGCTCGGAAGCCCTCGCAGTGGGTGAGGCTGCCGACGACGCCGTCGGGCCAGCTCGGGGCGCCGCGCAGGCCGGGGACCAGCGGGCGGTAGGGGATGCCGAGGCGGGTGAGGGCGGTGCGGGCGCAGTGGCGGACGGTGGTGAACTCCCGGCGGCGCTTGGCCACCGCCTGGACGACGGCGGCCTCCTCGGCCGGTTCCAGCCGGGCCTCCGGCGGGTCGTCGTAGGACACCTCGGTCACGACGGCGTCCGGCAGCAGGTCCCCGATCACACGCTCCCCCTCGGTCGGTGCGCGGACGGCCGCCGCGCGGATCGAGCCTAACCCGGGTGGGGGTGGTCCCGGCGGGCCTTCCGGGGAAGATCCACCAGGGCCACCAACACGCCAGGGCCACCGGGCAGGTAGGTGACGGAGTGCAGGCCGCCGGTGCAGCGGAGGGAGCGGTGGCGCTCGTACACCGGCCAGGACACCGGGGACTTGCGGTCGACGCCGACGCCGATGCCCTGGAAGGGGGGCCGTGCCGATCAGTTGGTGGACGGATCCGCAGCCGAGCACCGCGATGCTACGGTCGTCCCCACTGGGGCGGTTCGGCAGTGCGGCCGAGGTCGCGCGGGTGGTCGGCTTCCTGGCGAGTGAGGAATCCTCGTTCATCAGTGGTGCCTGCCTCGCCGTGGACGACGGACTGACCGCGATGCTGCCCGAAGCCCTGCTGCGCTGACACCTTGTTCGAGGAGGGCCCCGCTGTGCGTGCCGAACCGGTCGCCGACACACCGTACCTGGAGCTGGGCGAGGGCCCGCTGTGGGACCAGTCCGCGCAACTGCTGCGCTGGATCGGCATCCCCGACCGGCGGGTGCTCACCCTGGACCCGGCCTCGGGCGCGATCGGCTCGGTCGAACTCGACGTCACCCCCGGCACCTTGATGCCGAACGGCGACGGCGGACTGATGCTCGCCACCGAGCGCGGCTTCGAACGGCTCGACCCGGCCACCGGCCGCACCACGCTGGTCGCCGCCGTCGAGGCCGACCGCCCGGACCGCCGGATGAACGACGGCAAGACCGACCCGTACGGCCGGCCGGTCGCCGGATCGATGGGGCGGGGGGAGCCGCGCGAGCCAGGATCGCTGTACCGGCTGGAGCGCGACGGCGGCGTCCGGGCGATCCTCGGCGGGCTCGACATCCCCAACGGTCTCGCCTGGCCGGAGCCCGACCGGCTCTGGCACATCGACACCACGACGCGCCGCATCGCCCTCTACCCCTACCCCGAGCACGGCCCCCTCGGCGAGCGGATCCGCACGCTCGACGTCTCCCACCTGCCGGGTTACCCGGACGGCATGACGCTCGACGCCGACGGCAACCTGTGGGTGGCGTTCTGGGACGGCTGGGCGGTGCGGTGCCTCTCGCCGGGGGGTGAGGTGCTGGCGTCGGTCGAGCTGCCGGTGCCGCGCGTCACCAGTTGCGCCTTCGGCGGGCCGGACGGGCGGACGCTCTACATCACGTCCGCCCGGTCCGACCAACAGCCGCTCTCCGGCGGGCTGTTCAGCGTCCGGGTGTGAGGGGGCCGGATTTGAAGGGTCCGCGTCCCTACTGCCCGAGCAGGCGGGCGAAGTCCAGCCCGAGGCTGCCGAGCACCGGCAGTGCGCCGAGGTCGGTGACGGCGCCGACGGGGATGCTGTAGCCCTGGTTCACGGCGCGGGGTACGGGCACGGGTGCGGCGTTGGCGGGTGCGGCGGCGGCCGGGATCAGGGCGGCGCCGAGGAGCAGGGCGGCGAGTGCGATGCGCATGGGGCGGGGCCTCCGGAGGTGGGCGTGGTGGCCTGTCAACACCCTGCGGCGCGGTGCGGTCACGTATCTTCGCCCCTTCGGCCGTATTGGTAAAGATTCCTGATTTGTGTTCATGTCAACATGGCGGCGGCCTGGACCGCACCGCCGTCGGGCGCATACGTTCTCTTCACTCGGACGGGCATCGGGCGGTCTCGCCGAACCCTCTTGGGGCTTCGGCGACTTCTGTCTGTCATGTCCATGGCTAACGAACCGGAGGGAACCATGCGCGCCATCAGCAAGAACCTCAGGATCCTCGCGGGCGCCCCGCTCGCGGCCGCCGCCCTCATCGCCCTCACCGCCGGCACCGCCAGCGCGGCGATACCGATCAACACGCCCATGGCCGGCAAGGCCACCTACTACAACGACGCCGGCTACGGCGCCTGCGGCACCCAGATCAACGCCTCCAACCAGATGCTCGTCGCGGTCTCCCACACCTGGTGGACCAGCGCCAACCCCAACAACGACCCCCTGTGTCAGGGCATTTCGGTCAAGGTCAGCTACCAGGGCAAGACCGTCACCGTCCCCGTCCGGGACAAGTGCCCCTCCTGCGACGCCGGCCACCTCGACCTCAGCCAGCCCGCCTTCGCCCAGCTGGCCCCGCTCGGCCAGGGCGTCATCAACGGCCTCACCTGGCAGTTCGTCAAGGCCGGCCTGAACGGCAAGACCGTCGAACTCTCCGAGCCCATCACCGGCTCCACCATCGGCTGAGACCGCGGATGAGCGACCGTGCCCGCCCCGTGACGCGGGGGCGGGCACGGTCGTCGCCCGGGGTCCGCTCTCGCGTGTGAGCGCCTGAGTGCCTGACCGCCTCAGCGGCAGAGCGCGGCGTCGACGGCGTCGGCGACGCGCTGCTTGACATCGGCGGAGGGCAGGGTGGTGACGGCGATGTCGGCGGCGCGACCGTCCTCGGTGACACCACCGCGGGTCACATAGCCCGGGAGCGTGCCGCCGTGGCCCCAGTACACGCCGCCGCAGGACAGCGGGCGGCTGGCGAGCCCCAGCCCGTACCGGCCGCCGGGGCCCATGTACTCGGCGGGGACGGTGACCTGCATCTGGGCGAGCTGGACCGGGGCCAGCAACTCGCCGCCGAGCAGGGCACGGAAGAAGCGGTTGAGGTCGCTGTTCGTGGAGACCAGGGCGCCGGCCGTCCAGGCCCAGGACATGTCCTGCTCGGTGACGTCCAGCGGCTGGTCACCGGGCTCCTCGGTGACGTAGCCGTGCGGGTGGCGCTCGTGCACCGTCATGTCGCCCTGGGCGGGGAAGTACGTGTGGCGCAGGCCGATGCGGTCGATGACCCGGCGGGTGATCTCCTCGCCGGCGGGCCGCCCGGCGACCTTCTGGATGATCAGACCGGCGATCAGGTAGCCCGTGTTGCAGTACTTCCAGCCCTTGCCGGGCTCGAAGTCGGGCTTCTGGGCGAGCGCGAGGTCGAGCAGATCGCGGGGCTCGTGGTACTGGGAGGGGCTCTGGTCGGGCAGGAAGTGGGTGTAGTCGGGCAGGCCGCTGGTGTGCTGGAGGATCTGGCGGACGATGATCTTCCGCCCGTCGATGCGGCTGCCGTCGGCGCCGGTGCCGCGGACGAGGCCCGGCAGGTAGGTGTCGAGGGAGGCCTCCAGATCGACCTTGCCCTCGGCGACGAGCTGCAGGACGACGACGGCCGTGAAGGACTTGGTGTTGCTGCCCGCCCGGACCTGCCCGTCCACGGGCACCGCCGCGCCGGTGGCCAGATCGCCCACCCCGGCCGTGTAGGTGCGGGTGTGCCCGTTCCGGTCCCGCACGGTGGCCAGCGCGCCGGGCACACCGTCCTGCCGGACCAGCGCGTCGAGCCGCTGCTGGACGACGTCGGCTCGGGGGCCCGCCGCCTGGGCTGCCGGCGCGGCGGCCACGCCGAACAGCAGGACGCCTGCGGCGACGGCCGCTGTGCTGAGCCGGAATGGTCGAATCCTGTACGGCGTGGACGGGTTCACGGAGCGTCTCCTCTCGTCGGGCCGGCGCGCCCGGGACCTCAAGGGCATCACACGGCACCGGCGGCGGTCGTCCGCGCGCAGGAGGAGCGGGGGTCGGAGCCGTGGTCCTGGCGGCCTACGACCTGCGGGGTATGAACTGCGATCCAGCCGTTGGTGTGTGACGGTGGGTCAGGGCCGCCATGGCTCCTCCCCGTCCCGCAGGTAGCGGATGCGGCCGTCGGCAAGTGCGCGGAGGGCTGCTTGGAGGCGGGTGCGTTGGCGTGCCCGCAGCCGGGCGGCCACCTCGGGCGCTGGGAGGAAGAGCGCTTCGGAGAGTTCGTCGTCATGGGGGCGGACGTTGGCGGCAAGGGCGGGGGCGAGGGTTCCGGCGTCGAAGATGAACGCGATCTGGTCGTCCCAGGGCCCGTGCGGTGCCACCCAGTCCACGACGAGAAGGGCGCCGACGGTGATGTCGAGGCCCAACTCCTCGCGCAGCTCCCGCACGGCTGCCTGGTCAGGGGGTTCGTTGGCCTCGGCCATGCCGCCCGGCAGGTCCCAGCCGTCCTTGTAGGTCGGGTTGACGGTCAGGAGACGGCCGCGCACGTCTCGCAGGATGACGTCGGCCGAGACACGCTTGCGGGCCTGCCTCGCGTTGCCCTCGGAGAGGTAGGCGCTCCAGGCTTCGGTGTCGGTGGGTGCGGGCCTCACGATGAACCTCCCCGAGGTGACGGGATGATGTCGGCGAGTAGCAGGAGCCGGATTCTGCTCGCTTCGTCGAATCGTGCCAGGTATTCACGCACCGGGCCGTAGTCCCGGTGCGTGCCCAGGAGATCGCCCAGGCCGTCCAGTTGTCGGGCGACGCGAGCTTGGCCAGGCTGCGGAGGGTGGGGGTGCGGATCGCCGAGTTCGCGACGGGGGCGTACAGCTGGACGCGGGTGCTGGAGCTGTTGGTGGTCTGACAGGGTGGCTGGCCGGGCGGGGGGATCTTGGCAGTGTGGGGGTGTTCCGGCGTGACCGGTGCGGCGTAGCGTCCGGGCAGGTCGGCGACGGGTGTGGGAGGTTCTGGTGGCGGTCAACGGCGAGGTGTCGTTCTGGTACGCGGCGAGTGGGCTGCCGGAGCCGGGGCCGGCGTTGCCCGGGAGCGCGGATGTGGACGTGTGCATCGTCGGCGGCGGGTACACCGGGCTGTGGACGGCGTACTACCTGAAGAAGGCGGAGCCGTCGCTGCGGATCGCGGTGCTGGAACGCCGGTTCTGCGGCTACGGCGCCTCGGGGCGCAACGGCGGGTGGCTGTACAACGGTTTCGCGGGCCGGGGCGCGTTCGCGAAGCGGTACGGCCCGGGTGCGGCGGCGGCGATGCAGCGGGCGATGGACGAGGCGGTCGGGGAGGTCGTGGACGTCGCCGCCGCCGAGCGGATCGACGCGCACATCGTGCGCGGCGGGGTGCTCGAAGTCGCCAGGAACAGAGCCCAGTTGGAGCGGCTCAAGGCTTTCGCCGCCGCCGAGCGGGCGTACGGCGAGGGTCGCGTCGAGCTGCTGGGCGCGAAGGAGGCCGCCGACCGGATCGCCGTCGCGGGCACCCTCGGCGGCACCTGGACGCCGTACGGTGCACGGATCCAACCAGCAGAGTTGGTACGCGGGTTGGCGAGGGTGGTGCGGGACCTCGGGGTGGCGGTGCACGAGGGGACGGCGGTGACGGCGATCCTGCCGGGCACCGCGTACGCCCGGCCGCGCGCGGTGACGCCGCAGGGCACGGTGACCGCCGAGTACGTGCTGCGCGCGACCGAGGGGTTCACGGCCGGCCTGCGCGGCGAGCGGCGGACCTGGCTGCCGATGAACTCGGCGATGATCGCCACCGAGCCGCTGCCGCCCGCCTTCTGGGCGGACGCGGGCTGGCAGGGCCGCGAGGTGCTGGGCGACTTCGCGCACGCCTACATGTACGCGCAGCGCACCGCGGACGACCGGATCGCGCTGGGCGGCCGGGGTGTGCCGTACCGGTTCGGCTCGCGGACGGACGCGGACGGCGGCACCCAGGTGGAGACCGTGCGCCAGCTCCGGCAGATCCTGAACCGCTTCTTCCCGGCGGCCGCGAGTGCCCGGATCGACCACGCCTGGGCGGGCGTGCTCGGCGTGCCCCGGGACTGGTGCGCCACGGTGGAGCTGGACCGTGCGAGTGGTCTCGGCTGGGCGGGCGGGTACGTCGGCAGCGGGGTGACCACGACGAACCTGGCGGGCCGGACGCTGCGCGACCTGGTCCTCGGGCGGGACACCGGGCTGACCGGGCTGCCCTGGGTGGGCCACACCGTGCGCCGCTGGGAGCCCGAGCCGCTGCGCTGGATCGGGGTGCACGCGATGTACGCGGCCTACCACGCGGCGGACCGCCAGGAGGCGGGCGGACGGGCCGCCACCTCGCCGATCGCCCGCGTCGCGGACGTCGTCTCCGGGAGGTAGCGGCGCGGACGGTAGCGGCGCGGGCGGTGGCGAGCGCGGTCGGACGGTGGCGAGCACGCCGGACGGTGGCGAGCGCGGTCGGACGGTGGCGAGCGCGGTCGGGCGGTGGCGAGCACGCCGGACGGTGGCGATCACGGTGGCGGATCCGCC